>CAZLCQ010000062.1:0-5491 GCA_964557995.1 uncultured Dehalococcoidales bacterium | reverse complement strand
CCAAAACCATTTGATTTTTCGGAGCGTATTTTCTGCCATAACTTCCTCCTTACAATAGGGTTTAGCTCATAACATATCTATGACAGATAGACCGTTTTGGGTCATTATTTCTAGCCTCTTTATCTGGTTCATTAGCACATTCTTCCCTTTTGGCGTTAAAACGTAGCTCTTTCGTCGGTCTTCTTCCTTGACCTTAACAATCAGCTCCTCTTTCTCAAGCAATGTGAATGCACCGTATAGGGTCCCGGGGCCGACCTTGACTGTGCCTTTGCTCATTTCTTCTACTTTCTTCATGACCGCATATCCGTGGAGAGGTTCGACTAGAGTCAGCATGATATAACATGTGGATTCTGTGAGAGGAAGGTATTTGTTAGTATCGTCAAGTAACATTGCAGTCATCCCTTATATTAGCTGTTAATATATCGTGCGTCGCTATATCGTCTACCGATATAATATTATGCCAGGTTGATTCTGTCAATAATCGGCAATGTAGTATTTAGCACCACATTTGGATGGTGCCACTGTAGATTCAAATGCTAGCTATATACATAAGTCGGTCTCGCAAGATATAATGCTTTCACGGTGACAGAATCGAGGCATTTCTAGGTGTTCGCAGTTCATGTAGAAGATCTAGTCAAGACATACGGTAGCCGGCGTGTGCTAGACGGGGTTAACCTTGACGTCCAGGAAGGCGAGTTCTATGCCCTGATGGGGCCAAATGGTTCGGGGAAGACCACCCTCGCTTCAATAATTGCTGCGGTGAAAACGCAAGATAGCGGTATTGTTGAAGTCTATGGAAATAAGCCGGCACAGGCTAAGGAATTCATAGGCTATGTACCCCAGGAGAATTTCTCCTCGCCCAAGCTCTCAGGAAAAGAAAACCTCGTGTATTTCGCTGGTCTCCTGGGATATTCCCGGAGTCGGGCAAATCAACAGGTGGTTGAAATGCTTCAAAGCGTTGGGCTTTCTGAGGAAGCGGATAAGAGAGTGGACAAGTACTCTGGCGGGATGAGAAAAAAATTAGAAGTTGCCACAGCAATTTTTCCTGGTATAAAGGTCCTCATCCTGGATGAGCCGACGACGGGACTCGACCCTGCTGCCAGAAGGTCCTTTTTCAGTATGATTCAAGAGATTATGGATAGGAAAACGAGTATTATCCTGATCACTCATATCGGGAGCGACGCCGAACTAGCCTCAAGAGTAGGTCTCATAGACAATGGCAAGATGATAGCCGAAGGCACTCCTGATGAGCTCAAGAGAAAACATGCTATCGAGGACGTGATAACCGTGGAGACGGCGGTGAAGACCGATAGCGTGCTCTCAGTGTTGAAGGATTTCAGCATCGCCGGAAGGGTAGGCAAATCGGAGGCTGGCTACAAGATCTACTCGCAAAACGGGGACAGAGTACTGGCCGATGTGGTACGAATGCTGGACCAGGCCGGGCATAAAGTTATGCGTATTGAAATGGCAAGGCCTACACTCGAAGATGTTTTCTTCACACTGACGGACAGGCATTTGCAGGAGGCAACTGGATAGTTGAGACAGATATCTGCATCCTATATCAAGGCAGCTAAGGAGCTACTCAGGGAGAAGGCGGCACTATTCTGGACCATAGCCTGGCCTATAATCTGGGTAATTATTGGCAGCTTCTCATTCACAGGTAGTGCGCCTCCAGAAGTAACTCCCTATATCAAGGGGGCTATCGCTATTTCAATGATGGTCTTCGCGCTGATGATAGCCGGCATGTCCAACCTTCCAGCCAGCATTGCCGGCGATAGAGCCAACGGGCTACTTGCCAAACTCATATCAATGCCCATTAAACCTTACAAGGATTTCATCGGTAGAATCTCTGCTGTTATTACCCTGTCTTTCTTGGCAGCAGCTCTGGTTATGGTAGTCGGTATCGCGCTTGGCGCACGTTTTGCAGGAACCGGAGTTCAGATACCACAGGCCATTGGCTTCGTCTTTCTGGTAATTTGCGCCTCTGCCGGAGTAGGGCTTATAGCCGGCACGTTGATTAAGAATCTTCAGGGCGCGATTATGACAGGGGTCGGCATTGCGGTGATAACATCCGCCATATCAGGCCTATTTGCTCCATACGAAGTCTTGCCAGTGCCGCTCCAGACATTTGCTCGAGTTTATCCTATTTCCTCAGCTCAGGCATCAATTGTACACCTGCTGGCAGGACCAAACATGGTTGCGTATAATCCCTTAACTTCCGGCCAGGTGACCCTTACTATAGCTCTTTCCTTCGCACTTCTCCTCGTCGGCACAGTCTTGTACACCAGACTCGGTTGGAAACTCGAGTAACTGATTGACATCATCCTTCTCACGGCAGGCTGGTAGTGGGAAGGAGTCTTGACTGATAAGTTGGACTCGCAGGATAATAGACCATCCGTTCAGTTATTCCGGCATTCTTAGGAGCCAAGAGGATAAATGCTTCCGGAAGTCGACGTAGCAATCATTGGTGCTGGAGTGATTGGTCTGGCTACAGCCCATGAAATCGCCCAAGGCAAGAAAGAGGTTTTCGTCTTTGAGAAGAACCGCACTTTTGGACTTGAAACTAGTAGCCGCAATAGCGAAGTCATTCACGCCGGCATCTACTATCCTGAGGACTCTCTTAAGGCTAGACTTTGCGTAGAGGGCAAAAACCTGCTCTATGATCTTTGCGACAGGCATAATATCGCCTGTAGGAAGTGTGGCAAGATTATCGTAGCAGCGAACGAAGACGAGATTCACTGTCTGGAAGAGCTCTGCAAACAGGGAAGAAAGAATGGCGTTGATGACTTGGTGCTCCTTTCCCGGGCGGAGGTGAAGAAACTCGAGCCCAACATTGAAGCTAGGGTCGGCCTATTGTCCCCATCCAGTGGAATTCTTGATTCTCACAATCTGCTGAGCTTTCTTCATAACCGGGCGAGCGAAAAGGGGGCTGAGTTCGTGTTTGGCACTGAGGTCATAGGGATAGAAAGGGCAAGTGCGAAGTACAAAGTCCACATAAAGGACCGAGATGGGGTCTCCACTTTCGTTGCCCACGTTGTGGTGAACTGCGCTGGTCTAAACTCTGACAGGATAGCCGAGCTTGCTGGCATAGACATAGCTAAGACAGGTTACCAGCTTCATTACTGCAAGGGTGAATACTTCAGTCTAGACTCAAAATATAGAAATCTGATAACCAGGCTCATCTACCCCACTCCGGAGCAAGCTGGACATGGAATTCATTGGAGACAAGCGCTTGATGGTAGAGTTCTGCTTGGTCCCAGCGCCTATTATGTTGAGGCGATAGATTACTCAGTCGATGAGACTCACAAGGAGTATTTCTACACTTCAGTCAAGAGATTCCTTCCCTATATTGAACTGGAGGATTTGGCCCCCGAATCTGCTGGCATAAGACCCAAGCTTCAAGGGCCGGACGAAGGCTTCCGTGATTTCGTCATCGCCGATGAAGATAAGGTTGGGTTCCCAGGTTTGATAAATCTGATTGGCATAGAATCTCCGGGGCTTACTGCCACCTTGGCCATTGCCAGGTTTGTAGGCAGAATGACGTCATAGTTGGAGGTTACTTTATGGCTTGGATAGGTGGTATCTCCAGCAAAGTCAATATGAGCCGACATCAGCTAAGAAGAAACCTGGCCCTCATGATGGAGACGGCCTGGCCGGCAAACCGATCCTCAACTGCAGGTTATCCCCACTGCATAAGCTCCATCCTCGATGATCAGCATGGTCATGCCCTCGTAAAGGTATCTATCTCTAGTGAAGCAACGCCTTCGGAACTTGTTCGTGGGGATTGTCAAGAAATGCCTGTCTTAATATACGACGGCCATCTATATGATTTCAAAAACGCGGAGTCCAAGCTTTCTGAAGCCCACCACACGGTAGACGAAACGGTTGCCGAGTCCCTAGTCCATTCGTTGACAGAACTTCCTGGCAACCTGGAACAGAAGGCCAGGAAGGCGTTGCCTGGCCTGGATGGCGATTATGCCCTAGCACTAGGCGATACCGATCGGATAGTAGTATCACGAAATTCTCTAGGGACAAAACCACTGTACTTTGCCGAGAATAGCAGACTCATTGCCTTCGCTTCTACCAAGAAACCACTGTGGAAGATAGGCTTCGATGAAGTTAGACCTCTCAGGGCCGGCATGCTCGCTGTTTTCGACCATGGACAAGTCAGCATAAAGAAAGCTTCGCCATTGCGCAAAAAAGAGGCTGTGATAGCCGACATGGCTCGGGCCGTAGATGCTTATGAACAGGCACTTCGGTCAGCTGTGACAAAAAGACTAGTCAGGACAAATCATATGCACAAAGTAGGCGTGCTGCTGTCAGGTGGTGTGGATAGCTGTCTGATAGCGAAACTGATATGCGATGTTGCTTCTAGTTTGGGGACGGGTGTAACTGCATATAGTGCCGGTTTGTTCGATTCGCCTGATGTGAGGTTTGCTCAGCAATTTGCCAGAGAACTTGACATAAAGCACAGGATGAGGATACTAACGATTCATGAGGTGGAGGAGTACATTCCTAGAGTCCTCGAAGCAATCGAGGATAGTGACTTCGTGCAAGTGGAAACTGGCATCGGTCTTCATGCTGCAATAGACATGGCTAGCCAGGACGGCATCAGCGTACTTCTTTCCGGACAAGGACCCGATGAACTATGGGGAGGCTACAACTGGTATCCCCGTGTTCTGGGCAGAGACGGTCGTCAGGAACTTTGCCGCAGGATGTGGGACGATTTTACCAGGGCGGACATAGAGACCCTGGATAGAGAAAACAAAATAGCCCTGGCACATGATATCGAGCTGCTCTTCCCATACTTGGACACGGAAGTAGTAAATGTAGCTATGAGCGTCGCATCTGAATTGAAAGTGACCTCCGAAGCAGACAACCTGGGCAAACACCCGCACCGTCAACTAGCTATGAAAATAGGGATTCCCGACAAATATGCTAACAGATGCAAGTTTGCTATACAGCATGGTACTGGTATTCATGGCGTACTAGATGATATTGCCAGAAATAATGGATTTAATCCCGCCTTGGTGAAACAAATCGCCTACAAAAGCGACAAAATAACCACCGAGAAGATGGGCAGTTCTTCCAGGTATGGCTATCGCTACATGGCGAGAGAACTCTGGCAAGTGCCACAGCATGTGCAGCTCTTCTTGCAGGTGCTGGCATACAGGCAAGGTTTGCTCGACAAATCAGTTAGGGACAGGGTAGGGCACTTCCTGAAGAAAACCGAGTTGTCCTCCAAATCCCAGTGTGGCCACACGACCCCCATCAAGATTCTGTCCAAAACCCTTTAGAAATGGGCCGCTGAATTATCGCCATGCAGGCTTTCCTAATCATCGGTTGACATAATGGTCGCCACGCCTGATTTCACTCCGGCTTGGCCAGCAGGTGATATTTGCGGTGAGTCTCTTCAGCATACTTATCGGAGGCGTGAACATAGCGGGTAGTGGTATCCAATGATTCGTGCCCCAGAAGAATCTGGAGAGCC
>CAZLCQ010000061.1:0-5538 GCA_964557995.1 uncultured Dehalococcoidales bacterium | reverse complement strand
TATAGAGATTATAGAATTCCGCCATAGCTGCACCGTCACCCGAGCGCAGCTTCTCGATCAGCTTGGTTTCGCTATTTCGAGAGACCGAATTAGTTACAGTCATATCTCCCCTATCTTTTGTATCATGGTCCCGTGATGTCTTCAGAATATCAGCTCACTATGCTTATGGGAATCACCTATTTGTCCCATTTTGGGTGAGAAATTAGTACTATGAGGCTCAAAAAACGGCGTCTGCCTGCTGATTATTGTCGCTTTGACAGTGAACTGTTCTATGCCTTTGTCATCTCGAGTAGTGAAGCGACCAACCGGTCCGGAAAAACTGGTGAGGCAGGAGATTGGCGCGCGTCTTTCAGGTGTTCGTAATGATATGCGAAGCTAGCGCCTGGTGTGCAGAAGCCTACGGGTCATTCATGCCTGACTTTACGCCTGAAGTAATAATAGCCGCCACAGCCCAGGAGTACTACGGCGGCAGCAATCCCGGCGACCAATCCGATATTGACCCTCGTCCCGCTGGTGGACACCAGCAGGCGAACATACAGCTTTACAGCTAGCATATCACTGGATTCGGCAGTGACGGCCAGCCATGTCTCCCAGTCCCTGCCTGCCCACCTTTGCTCTTGTGGTATGGCCACCATTACAGTTGCATGAGCCTGAGAACTGGCGGCAATTTCGATCTTTGGAGATGAGAAGCTTATCCAGCTAGGATCGGGGAATTCAGTCCTGCCCTCTCTCCTTTCCTCTCTCGGAGGTGGAAACGTAGTGAAGGTGAAGTTATGAGCTGCTTCGTCCTTATTGTGAATGGTGAGTTCGAATTCTGTCGCCTCTCCTGGGAACAAGCTGTCTATGTGTACCTCAGCGGGAACAACACTGAAGTTGACGTTCTCAGCCAGCGTAAGAAAGGGCAAGAGCACGGCAAGAAAGCCGGCAATTAGCCCGGCTAGTTTGATACGCCCCACCATCAGGCAGCCACTGCGCTTATGATGATCTGGGTTTGCATCGGCCGACCACTGTAGAAGTAGGTAGGAGACAGTAATTTCAGGCCAAATTGCTTGGTATCGCTAGGGGCTAAGCTTGAGCCTCCTGAATACGGCCAGAATTCGCTTTCTGTCTTGGTGACGGGGACATAACCATCACTTAAAGGCCCTCGTGTGGTATCGCCAGATATGCGAAACCATAACCCATATGTGTGCTCGCCGTTGGTGCCATCGCTGCTCAGCGTCCATTGATAGGTGTTGGGATCACTGACCCATTTAGCATCATCTCCTACGATGAAAGTGTTCACATTACAAGTGCCACCTACCGTTAGAGTGCACCATTCTATCTGCGGGCTTGTCACATACTCTGTGTCTGAAGCGATGGTGCCGAGAGGCCACTCTGTTTTATCGAGACTGATGGAAATCTCATCCAGCCCGGTCATAGTGATGGTGATGGTGCTATTCTGCTGGGCTAGAGCCGCCAGAGGGACTACCAAGGCTAATATAATAGCTACTGCAATACTCGTGATTGCTATTTTCATCTATCCCCTCCGTGCTTGCTGAGCCTCTGGCTGCTATAGCGCGTCAGTCGTCTTCGAACGAATCGACTATGATAAAATAGTACAACGATCGTCGGTTATTGTCAAGAGCTTGTCGGCATAATGGCTTGCGGCCCGCAGAATACTTGAACCCCTTCTGCTATTTGCCAAGCAGCGGCTTTCGGCCAGGAGGAGCCTATAGGCTGTGTTTCTTACTCGATTCTGAGGTCGCTGGTATCGCGGCGATTATGGCAGCGCCCAGAGCGGCGATGATCTGAGGATTCGGCGGTACCAGGAGGGTGGCGTTCAATTCGGTTTCTATGGTCTTGACGAGAGCGGTATTGAGGGCACCGCCGCCGCAGACGGCGCATGGCTCCTCCAGCTTAACCTTCTTGACCAGTGAAGAAATCTTACTCGCCAGGGCTTGGTTAACGCCGGCAGCGATGTCTTCTTTTGGGATACTTTCGCTTATTCGGGTAATCGCCTCGGATTCGCCGAAGACCGCGCAGCCCGTGCCAAATGTGATAGGGTTCTTTGACCGGGCTGCCAGCGGGCCGAAATCAGCCAAATCTATTCGCAATACGTTGGCGATGACCTCGATGAAACGACCACTGCCGGCGGCGCATTTCTCACTGACAGTGAAGTTGGTCACAATTCCCTTTTCATTCAGCCGTATTACCCTGGTGGATTGGCTGGCTACGTCAATTACAGTCCTGGCTTGCGGGAAGACATTGTTTATGCCCCTGGCGGTGCAGACAATATCACTTGCCTTCTGGTCAGCGAAATAGACGCTGTCGGCACCGTAGCCGGTGGCAACGGTGTTGACTATGTCGTCGTCGGCCAGGTTGACCTTTCTTATCAACTCCGACCTGATGGCCTGGGCAGATGTTCGGTAATTAGCTCCCGATATGATTGTATGGGAAGCGACAAGCTCGAGGTCTCTGGTTATGGCTCCCTTGCTGAATGCCGAACCTATGTCGATGCCCAGAAACCAGCTCATCGGTACCCCTCGCCGAAGAACGTAGTTTTTTCTAAACGCCGTGCTTTTGTGGACAGGGCTTCACGTGCTGCCGCCGCTTTCATGTAGATTTCGTTAGCCAGGATAGCGGCACCAAGCGCCCCGGTGATGAGCGGTTCTTCGGGAACGAGAATCTCGCAGCCCAGACTTTCTTTCATGGCTCTGACCATGCCGATATTCTTGGCCACGCCACCGGTGAGTACTAAATCGGGCTCTGTCCCAAGCCGGCGGGCCAGTGCCACTATACGGCCGGCCAGGGCATCGTGAAGTCCGGCTAAGATATTCTCCAGCTTTTCTCCGCGGGAGATGAGCGCTGCCACTTCTTGCTGGGCGAAGATAGTGCACAGGCTGCTTATCTGGATTTTCTTAGTGGCTTTCAGGGAAATGTCTCCCATGTCCTCCAGCTTGATACCAAGTGCGGTCGCAGTCACTTCAAGAAACCTGCCGGTCCCGGCCGCGCATTTGTCGTTCATAACGAAGTCTACTAACCTGCCATTATCAATCTTCATGCACTTGGCATCCTGGCCGCCTATATCAATAGCAGTCCTAACATTGGGGAAAAGGCTGTAGACGCCTCGCGCATGGCAAGAAAGCTCTGTTATCTGGCGGTCTGCAAAAGGGACATTGAGCCGTCCGTAGCCCGTAGCTACGATATACGAAATGTCATCAATCTGCAGGCCGGCTTCCTTAAGTGCCTGTCGCATGACCTCGTTGGCAAGCTGGCGATGCTCGGCACCGGTTGGACCCTTGATGATCGAAAGTAGATTGCCGGCCTTGTCAACGAGCACGACCTTGGTCATGGTCGAGCCAATGTCAACACCGGCGAAGTACAACCAGACCTCCGGGCAAATTGTTAGTGGCCAATGGTCTCAAGAAAGGCTTCCACCCTGGTTCTCATTGGGGCCAGAGCTCCTACAGTGTAGTCGTATTCTATGTAGGTGCTGGGCACGCCGATGCTATCGAGATAGTCTTTGAGCGAGGGCATTTCAAAAGCGAATGGATCACAATACCTGACCAGCAGCATTATAGCTCCGTTGATCTTCCAGTCTTTGACGATGCCTTTGAGATAGCCGAAACGGCTTTGCAGGTCTCGAATATAGTCCTTTCTGGTCTCGCCGGGGGCGGCCTGCCTGAATGTTCGGGCGCAGGTGATTTCGTTGAGATAGTAGTCGGCCAGACCTTCCAGCGGGTCAGCGGTGAGTTTTACTTCGCCTCTGTAAGCCCTGACACCGCCGCAGCTTTCGTTCATCACTACATTTGCCTTAGCTTCGAATATTTGCATGATGTCGGTATCGTCGAGGGTGCTGCTCCAAATGAGGAGGCGAGCCGGTTGCTTTTCCAGGCCATCGCTGCGGTTTCTGATTTCGCTTACAACGTCAATCAACAGGTTGTTTCCTTCGGATACGGGCAAGCCCGTCAGAGCTTTCAGTACCTGAACAGTCTCTGTTCCCAAGATGAGGGGTGGAGACGGCTTGGTCAACTCGTATAGTTCTCGCACCAGAGCCCGCTGCCGGTTATGGGATTCGATAGCGGCCTCAAGCTTGTCTTTCGACAATTCCTTGCCGGTGAAAGCCTCCAGTGTTTTCCTGAAATCGTTTAACTGGCTTCTCAAGTATTCCAGGGTCTCCGGACGAATTGTGATGGGTATGTCTATGAAGTGGAAGTAGGGGTAGTGAGTATAAGACTCCCAGACACGGGCTGTTTTTTCTTGAGGGTCGCAGGAGTGAGCGGTAACCATGCCATCAAGGAAATCGTTCTTGCCTTTCAGGGCACAGTCGAGGTAGTTACGCATGACAGGGCAGAATGAATGAGGCAAAGCCCTGTCTGCTTCCGTGACCGGTTTCCTCATATCGCCGCACGTCTGGTAGGGGACAATGTCCAGGGCAGTGAGCATCTCCAGTGGGACGTAGACGCAGGGATAACCTATTATCTTTTTGCCTGCTGCCTTGAGCTCCCTGACTTTCTGTGAACGATTCAAGTAGATTTCCCGGGCCTTGCCGAGACCTTCGTTTTTGCCTGACATCGCTGCCTCCTTATTGGATCGAAATGCTGGATTATTTCACCAGTCGAACCCTTCCTGTTTCCTCATTTCTCTGTAATAGTCCATGGTTTCCTCGAACGGCTCTGCCTTGGCCAAAGCATCTTCAGGGTTAAACAGGCGGAGGTCTACGATGTCGCCTTCGATACTCAGTGAGGGAACCTTGAGTTTCTCTATGAGCATGTCTGAGACGTATGGCAGGTGAGTAGAGGCGCTGCGACAGCTGATAAGGGGATGAAGAAGGGCACCGTCGCACTTCCATTCCTTGGCGTACTTCAGGTACGGATAGGCGGTGGTACCGCCCAGCACGTTCTGCTTCCGGGAATCTTCGTAGTAGCCCACAAGGAACTGGAGACTGAACTTGGTGATTCGCTCAAGCGGGTCACTGACCTTGCTGAGGTCGAGGGGTATGGGTGGATGGTAGCCGACGCTCTCGATGACGAAGCTCCATCCCCTCTCAGCCAGTCTGTCAAAGAAGGCCAGGCTATGCCAGGGAGGAAGTTCGGCGAATACCAGACGGTGTTTCTCATCGGGGATGGCCCCTACATGGTTATCGACTCTATCTTTGACCTCCTTGTACATATCTTGATAGAGTCTCAGGGAGTCTTCGAGGTCGCCAGCCAGGAACAGGGCGGCAGGCATGGCGCTCCAGAAGTCCCGGCTGTGCATTGGGCAGGGCCTTGCCTTGCGCAGTTCGTTGACTTCATGCCAAACACGGTTGACCTCTATCATAAGGTCCGCTGTCTTGTTCAACTTGTCCCAGTCCATCTTCCTGCCCACCATGCGTTCCACGAAGGCAACAAAGTCCCTCAGATGCTTGACTCCCAGTTTCACCATCTTATCGTAATAGCCTTCGATGAAGAATTCCTTGATGCCGGGGAGAGGGGCTTCGAGTGGCCATACCGGGACATCCATGTAACGCCCCAGTGCCTGGAACCATTTGTATCTTGCATCGCAGATGGCAGCCGA
>CAZLCQ010000060.1:0-5584 GCA_964557995.1 uncultured Dehalococcoidales bacterium | reverse complement strand
TCAGCAGTTCACACTGCCTTTTGTAGTGACAATTCTTGTCGCCCGGTAGGCAGCCTGCGCAGTACGTCTTCCCAAACCCCTTCTTCCTCAGCTCATTCTTCATCGCCAGGTAGCTGGCACACAAGCCACAGTTCATCCCACAGGGAGCGATTAGTCTCTCATCCATGACTTCCACGACAGTAATATACAGGATTTGAAGCGACAGACGCCAGCTCGATAAGGATCAATCTGCCTCAGTGCTGCAGTGAGTAACGGGCAAACGGGTCAACGGGACTTGCCAGCTCAGCAAGTTGACGATAACTCGATAAAGGGATATCATTACTGTGCAATGTTTTGCATTAATCATAACAACGAAATAAAGAGGGAATATGTTAGAGCAATATCTATATATCATAGTTGGCCTTGCTCTTGTCTTGGGCATCGGTGCCGGATACTTTGTCAGGCAACTCGTGGCCAATCGGGAGATCCAGAGAACAAGAAAAGAGGCACAGAATCTATTAGATGACGCAACAACCAAGTATAACGAACTACTCCGTGCGGCCAGAGAAGAAGCTATCAAGGTTGCCAATGCTGCCGAGGCGGAAAACAAGGAACGTCGCCTTGAAGTACAGCGAATAGAAAAGCGTTCCAACCAGAAAGCAGAGGCGCTGGAGCGGAAGGTAGAGGGTGTAGAGCGGCGTGAGCGTGACCTAGACAACAAGAAGAAAGAAGCTGAGAGGATAACAGCTGAACTTGAGACAATAAGAGAAAGACAGCTGGCAAAGTTAGAATCCCTCTCCGGCACATCCAGTGTAGAAGCAAAGACGCTGCTGCTTCAAGAGCTGAAACAGGAGGTTGAGGAAGAGGGCTCGCGACAAGTTAGGGTGTGGGAGGCGCAGATAAAGGAAGAGGCTGATGAAAGGGTTCGGGACATTCTGGCTACAGCTATCCAAAGGTGTGCCACCGATGTTGTTTCGGAGACTACAGTATCCACTGTTCCCCTACCTAATGACGAGATGAAAGGGCGGCTTATCGGGCGCGAGGGACGTAATATCCGAGCCTTAGAGCAAGCTACTGGCGTCGACCTTATCATCGATGATACCCCGGAGGCGGTCACTATCTCGAGCTTTGACCCCGTGAGACGTGAAGTGACTCGCCTTGCCTTGGGCAAACTCATCCTGGACGGGCGAATTCATCCCGCCCGGATTAAAGAAATAGTCGATAAGACCAGAGCAGAGGTTGAAACCACTATGCGCAGTGAAGGCGAGCATGCCGCTTATGAAGCTGGGGTGCCAGGCTTACATCCCGAGTTGATTAAGCTACTTGGCCGGCTCAAGTTTCGTACTAGTTACGGTCAGAATGTCTTGCTCCACAGTCTCGAAGTGTCTCATCTGGCAGGAATGTTGGCTAGCGAGATTGGGGTCAATGTCACTGTTGCCAGAAAAGCCGGCCTGCTTCATGATGTCGGCAAGGCCGTGGACCATCAAACGCAGGGACCGCATGCTCTGATAGGTGCTGATCTTGTCAAGCAATGGGACAAGCACCAAGATGTAGTTCAAGCCGTTGCTGAACATCATGGCGAGGCAGAGACCAGTACTGTCTTGGGTTTTATTGTTGCTGCTGCCGATGCCATAAGCGGTTCGCGGCCTGGCGCCAGACGTGAGTCCCTGGAACAGTACTTGAACCGTATCAAGGACCTGGAGGACATAGCTGCCGGTTTCCCTGGCGTGGAAAAGGCTTTTGCCATCCAAGCCGGGCGTGAAGTCCGTGTTATGGTAAAACCAGACAAGGTGGATGACCTAACCGCTGTGAGATTAGCTCGGGACATCGCTAAGAAGACAGAAGAGAGTCTAACCTATCCTGGCCAGATAAAGATAATGGTGATAAGAGAGACTACGGCGACAGATTACGCTAAGTAGATTTGAAAATACTGGCAATAGGCGATATCATCGGCAAGCCTGGCAGAAATGCACTGAAGGAGATCCTGCCAGCCTTATGTGATGAACATAATATTGACCTAGTGGTAGGCAATGGTGAGAATGCTGCCGGCGGGTTGGGGCTGACTCCCAGTACAGCAGAAGACCTCTTTGATTCTGGAATTGATGTCATAACCACCGGCAATCACATCTGGGCTCATAGCGACATCATTCCTTATCTGAACAGTGAGCTGGCTATTCTCCGTCCCTTGAATTACCCGCCCATGAATCCTGGCCGTGGCTACTTGCTGAAGAACAACGTCCTGATAGTCAACCTCGTGGGACGTGTCTTTATGGGCCACGTTGATTGTCCCTTTCGGGCCATGGACCAGCTATTGGTTGAGTTCGAACACAAATCAATCCCTATTATTGTTGATTTTCATGCTGAGGCAACCTCTGAAAAAGTGGCCATGGGTAGATACGTCGACGGACGAGTCAGTGCTGTGGTGGGCACCCATACTCACGTGGGCACTGCTGATGCGCGGATTTTGCCCGGAGGTACTGCTTATGTCACCGATATAGGCATGGTCGGGCCCAGAGATTCGGTCATCGGGGACGATACGGATTCTGTAATCAAGCGGTTCCTCACGCAGATACCAAGTCGGCTATCGGTTGGCAAGGGAGACGTCAGCTTAGATGCAATTCTAGTCGAAGTGGACGAGAAGACCGGCAAAGCAGTAGATATCCGGCGTATCCAAGAACTGGTGTACCAGCAGTAACACGGAAGCGCTCGGCGGCCAGCTTAGCTCAAGTTTATCGGTAGTGAAGCCTGATCTTCTCCATCACTTTGGACATTATCTCGCCAGCTTTGCCCCGGATGATCACCTCCGCGCAGTGATCGAAGGGGGTCGGAGTAAGATTGACGATAGCTAACCTGGCTCCAGCCTCTCTGGCGTACGTCGGAATATAAGCGGCAGGGTAAATAACAAGAGTGGAACCAATGACGATGAAGAGGTCGCAGTCCTGCGCCCGCCGGATGGCTTCCTGTAACGTCTCCTGTGGTAATGCCTCCCCAAAGAACACTGCATCTGGCTTCAGGATACCCTGACACTCCGGGCAATCGGGAACTTCTACCCCCTCCTCTATCTTTCGTAATACTTCGGGCATTGGAAAGCGTCTATGGCAGCTTAAGCACACCACCCACTCCATATTACCGTGAAGCTCAAACACCCTGTCTCCAGGCACTCCGGCTTTCTGGTGCAGGTTGTCGATATTCTGAGTGATGACGCAATCTAATTTGCCCAACTGGTAGAGCTCGGCGATGGCACAGTGAGCTAGATTTGGTTCTGCCTCAGCAAGAAGGCCGCCTTCGATGGACATCTTCCAGATAGTTTTGCGGGCGGCCGGGCCGCTGAGAAACTTCTGAATGGTGAAATCGTCAGGGTCATATCTGCTCCAGATTCCTCCCGGGCTGCGGAAATCGGGGATACCCGACTCCGTGCTTATTCCTGCCCCAGTAAACACGACTACCTTCCTGGACTGTATAATAAGCTGAGCTAGCTGGTCCGTTTCTCCCACTATTTTGCTCTTTCAGAACTGACTGTCCTGCTTATAGACCGACCTTCGCCACCCTCTCTATGTCACCCAGGTCGGGGATCAGCTCGATACTGGCCTGTGGGAAGTATTGATTCACTAATGAGGTCACCATTTCACCCTGCCCCTGGCCTATTTCCAGAAGAACATAGGCCGGCCGACCACCGAGATGGACATCGCCTTTCCCCCGCATCTGCTCCAGCATCTCCCGTATCTTGTCCAGGCCATCTCTGCCACCGGCCAAGGCTACACTTGGCTCATATTCTGTTATCTCCGGGCTCAAATCTACGAATTCGCAGTCTTTGACATAGGGCAAATTGGCTACTATCAAGTCTACGGCCCGAGGCAACGGTTCAAGCAAATTACCTTGCAGGAGTTCCACCTGACCGTTGACTCCATGGCGACGACAATTTACCTCGGCTACCTTGAGAGCTGAAGGTGAAATATCCGTGGCGTAGATTCTGGCCTGCGGTAATGCCAGGGCCAGACTGATGGCAATAGCTCCACAACCGGTGCCGATGTCGGCTATGGCAATCTGCTCTCCCTGGCGGGAAATACGCCGGGCAAGTTCCAAGGCTTCTTCCACGAGAAGTTCCGTTTCCGGTCGGGGGATAAGAGTGTGAGATTCAACATAGAAGTCGATCCCATAGAATTCGCAGCGCCCTAAAATATAAGCGGCAGGTTCGCGGTCAAGGCGACGGCGGACGAGATCGAGCAGGCGCTTAGTTTCCGCTGAAGTCAAGCTCCTCTCTGGCTCTGTGCAAAGCCCTGTCTTGGACATTCCCAGGACGTGACCCAGCAAGACCTCAGCCTCGACAGAGGCATCAGCAATTCTCGCTCCGCGGAATGTTTGGGTGACTGACCGTAAAGCTTCGCTCAGAATCACGTAACAGCCGCTTCCAGTTGTTCCACTTGCTCTTTGCTGTTCAGGGCTTCAATCATTTCGTCCAATTCTCCGTCCAGAATCTGCTGAAGGTTGTGAAAACTTGAATTGATTCGATGGTCGGTGACACGATTCTGGGGGAAATTGTAAGTCCGAATCTTCTCTGCCCGTTGACCGCTGCCTACTTGCATTCGCCGCTCTTTCTCTATGCTTTCAGATTGCTTCCGTTGCTCCATGTCAAGCAGCCTGGCCCGAAGTACGGCCATTGCCTTCATCCTGTTCCTTACCTGTGACCTTTCATCCTGGCAGGAAGCCATTATGCCGCTGGGAAGGTGTGTGAGGCGGACCGCCGTAGTCACTTTATTCACGTTCTGCCCGCCGGCCCCCCGGCTGTGGAAAAATTCCATTTTGAGATCATCAGGATTAATGTTGAGCTCAATTTCCTCTGCCTCAGGCAGAACCGCCACTGTAGTTGTCGAGGTATGGATCCGTCCCGAGGCTTCAGTGACTGGCACTCTTTGCACTCGATGGACACCACGCTCGTGCTTGAAGCGGCTGAAAGCACCTTTACCTCTGACTTCAAATATCAGCTCCTTGACCCCCCCTCTTTCACTCTGGTTGCTATCAATAACTTCGACCCGCCAGCCCTTCGTCTGTGCATATCGGCTATACATGCGGAACAAGTCTCCGGCAAAAAGGCTCGCCTCCTCACCACCGGCACCAGCCCTTATCTCCACAATGACATCTCTATCGTAATTAGGATCTTTGGGCATCAAGGAAAGTCTAAGTTTGCCAAGAAGCTCAGCTTGCTGTTCTTTCAGCTTGCTTACTTCTTCCTTGACCAAAGCCGTCATCTCAGCTTCGCCATGCGTGTTGAGCAGGGCTTCAAGCTCGCCCAGTTCTTTGCCCTTGGCTTTGTACTCCTGGTGCATACTGACGATATCTTCAAGAGCCGCCCTCTCCTTGCTTAGCTCCTGAAGCCGCTTGTGGTCGGTAGCTATCTCCACTTGAGCCAGAAGCTGACTCAGCTCATCATAACGCTTCTGTATTAATTCCAGTTTCTCAAACATACCCGATACAATTATAATACAGCGGCAAAAGCTGCTCAAACCCGAGCGAAGTTAATCGAAATGAAACTGGCACCGGGTTGCTACGAATGCTTACGCAGATTGATCCACCAAGCTGCGGAGCTAGCCACGGACGATGTTTCGCT
>CAZLCQ010000059.1:0-5638 GCA_964557995.1 uncultured Dehalococcoidales bacterium | reverse complement strand
TCGTAAATGTTGCTTCACAGACAGGCATCGCCGGGGTTCCCTATGTCAATGCTTACGGACCGTCTAAGGCCGCTGTTATCAACATGACCCGCTCTTTGGCTGTGGAGTGGGCAAAGTACAACATAAACGTAAGCTGCGTAGCACCCTGTTGGACCAGAACTCGTCGTCTTGAAAAAGCGATTGAGAAGGGTGTGGTAAGTCTGACAGAGATTCAGAAGCGGTGCCCTATGGGACGTCCGGCAGAGCCTGAAGATGTAGCCAAAGCCATCCTTTTCCTGGCGTCTGATGATGCCAGCTTCATAACCGGAATAACATTACCGGTCGACGGAGGATGGCTGGCATATGGCTATCAAACAGTCTAAATACCGGCGTCACCTAGCAATGTGTGTGGGCTTACTATTTAGAGTTGGGGCCCTAAATTCTGCTTGTCCTTAATCTAAGGGCAAGTTGAAAAAGGCCTTGGGGTTTTCATAGACGACCTTGTATATGTCCTCATAGGGTAGTTTTGCTCTTCTTAAAGCCAGGGAGACCATCGGGACAGTGAAGTATCCGTCGCCTGAAGCTAGTTCACTATTGATGATGAATTTATCCAGCTTGTCCCGGTTGTTCAAAATCAGGTTAGCCACAGATTCCGGAGGCATTTTGTCGAAGCAACAGCTCAGCCCTACCTTCGCTCCGGAAGCCATTACGGAATCAAAGGTGCGCTCACCCACGTGGTCCAGTATCACTCTGTCCATAGGAAACTTCTCTTCGTTGATGACGCTAATGACCTGTTTTATGACTTCAGGTGCTTGGGGTGCTAGCCGGATAGGCGTGTGGCAGATTACAGGCAAGTTGTGTGATTTGGCGATTTGAAGCTGCGCGCGGAACAAATGTTTTTCGAAGTCCGTACCCACATCCAGGCCGATCTCTCCCAGGGCTACCACTCTGTCATTCTTCAGATAATCCGGAAGCCGTTTTAAACATTCCTCAGCGCCTTTTTCCGTTAGTCCTAAGAAAGGCACACTAAGAGAAACAAAAGCTTCGTATCCTACGGCGCCGCCCCGTTTCAGCTCAAAGTCTACAGACCTGTCCCAAAGGGTGAGGACAGCATCAGCTTCGAAAATCCCATTCAGGCAATGGAACATGGGTATGACACAGGCCTCCATGCCGGTCAAGGCAATTTTCATCATTACGCCGTCATCCAGCAGGACAGTGTGAAGGTGCGGATCAATATACCTCATATCAAAACCTCCTTATCTTTGTTCGCTACCCGGCACGGGCAGACGTCATTTCTATTTTACCAGCAAGCGGGATGATTGGGGAAGTGTTGTCGATATGCTTCAGGTCATAATCCTTCCGAGAATATCCAATCAATCGTCCTCAATCCTGTTGAATCAACAATTGCTCTATTTAGTGGCGATGAAGATGAGTTCTCTATCGTCGACTGAGGCTGGTTGATCCGTATAGCCACCATGCAAGGAGATGTTTCGAAACCCTGCGGTGTTCAACATGAGGAGCAACTGATTCTTAAAGTACGTATTACCCCGCAGAACATATTGCTCCGAAGCCCCTAATGCGCCATTCGACCATTTCTCCAAGCGCACCTCACGGGTGTAGGTCTGGTCCAAAGGATCAAGAGCGAGGACGCGGAACTGCGCAAAATGTGAGCTGCCATCGGAGGCAATGCGACCTTCTCCCTTTTCTGACCAGGGCTGTGGCAGCGTCTGACGCCCCTCAGGCAGCCATAGATTCCACGAATCGACAGAATTATACTCAGCCTCAATGTTTACCACGAGAGCTCCGCCGGACTCTAAATGTTCGTAGCAGCGGCGTAGCGCGTCCAAGTCTCTCTCTTGGCTTCCCGCCAGGCCAAATGAGTCGCAAATGTAGATCATTCTGTAGCGACGAGGAAGTGCAAAGGCGTGCATCGGTTGATTATACAGGCTCGGATGGTAGCCTTCCCGGTCCGCCTTCAAGCGACAATAACGCAGCATGTCCTCGGAAATGTCACAACCATCGATATCAATCCCTGCGCCCAGTAAAGGCACGAGCACACGCCCTGTACCGCAGGCAACGTCAAGCACGGGCTGTCCATACCGCTCAATCTGCTGAAGGAAGAAGGGCACTTCGCGAGCCTCGGTGATGAATTCAGCCCAGCGCTCCGCCATCAGACCATAGTGCCAAACAACTGGTTCATCTTGCGTCATTCGATCATGCATTGTCCCATCGTACAGAATAGTGTGTCCAGTTTCCGCTTGACGCCCTCATGAGTCCATATCAGAGTCAGGATCTATTACCACTGCACAAACATAGGGATGTCTGCCATTCCAGGCGCATCTTTGTCAGGCTATCGGCTCTTCTTTTTCACCTGGTAGCGGATCAGTGTCTTAATTACCTTAGCATCCGGCCTTGATTGGTATTCTTCCTCGTGTGGACCGGCCATTTCGTAGCCATTGTCAGTGATGAATTGCTGTAGGCGCTGAATGGTCTTCGTTTCCTGGTCATAAGGCCCGAGATGCAAAATTTGGGCTACCGTGCCGTATTCCCAGTTCTCAAGCTTTACCTCAGTGTCCGGCTCTTTCTGAGGTAAGGAGCTAGTGTTTTCGGGCACAGGGATACCGGCAATTATCAGCCATTCTCCTTTGGGGGAGAGATGGGCATTTGGATAGCGAGCCCGAGGGCAGCTTACCTTAAAGGACTCCAATCCCCTCTTTTTCAGATCGAACTTCAGGGTATAAACCGAGCCATATAGAGCCGGGAATATCTTGGAGAAGACCTTGTCCGGAGAGCCTTTCCCCTGGACAACGGCCATCTTCTGGGATGGCATCTCAAGGATTGCCGGATCAGTCTTAAGTTTACGCGGCGACATACATACCTCCAAAGTTACAGCTTTTTGGGCAAGTATAGCACGGTAGGCTGAGGCCAAGGGGCGTCAGGTCACGCGTTCCGGCTACAGCCAAGATTTCAAGGCGATGCGCTGTTAAGGTATAATTCCCGAAACAGATGCTGGGGAGACGGCATGAAAGCGTTAGTAGTCTACTGCTGTTTGACAGGCAAAACGAGGCTGGTGGCTCAGGTAATCGCCGAGACACTGGATGCTGCCCTACCCAATCTTGATTGCTTAAGGAATTAAACATGATAGAACTGCCCGAAGCCGCCGTCCTAGCCAAACAGATCAATGAGACTATTGTCGGCAAGAAAACCAAGAATGTCATCGCTGCCCACACCCCGCATAAGTTGGCCTGGTACTTCGGTGACCCGCAGGAATACAAAGGCTTGCTAACTGGCAACATAGTCAGCGAGGCCGCGAGCTACGGTGGGCAGGTAGAAATAACCGCAGGCACGGCGAAGTTGGTATTCAGTGACGGCGTAAATCTACGCTACTACAATAAGGGCGCAAAGCTACCGGACAAGCATCAGTTACTGCTCGAGTTCGATGACGGTTCGTGTCTGGTTGGCTGGGTGCAGATGTACGGCGGTCTATCGGCCTTCCCGGAAGGGAAGAACGATAACAAATACTACATTGTGGCCAAGGAGAAGCCTTCTCCTTTGTCCAGTGATTTCGACGAAAGCTATTTCAAGTCTTTGTTTGATGCGGGCAGCGCAAAATTGCCGCTAAAGGCATTTCTGGCCACGGAGCAACGGATACCCGGGCTGGGCAATGGAGTCTTGCAGGACATCCTGTTCAACGCGAGAATGCACCCGAAGAAGAAGGCAGGTACGCTGTCTGCTACCGAGCAAAAGGTCCTTTTCGATGCAACCAAGAAGACTCTCCTGGAAATGACGGCGAAGGGTGGCCGGGATACCGAGAATGACCTTTTTGGTAAGCCGGGAGCGTATGAGACCAGGGTAAGCAAGAACACTCTCGGACAACCCTGTCCCGTATGCGGTACGTTAATCAAGAAAGAGGCATATTTGGGCGGGAGCATTTATTATTGTGCCAGATGCCAGAGAATCTAGGTCTGGCAAGCGTGGAATCATAGTTTTAATTCAAGACACAGGTATTCGGGAGGAAAGATGAGATCGCTGGTAGTCTATTATTCTCTGACAGGTAAAACGAAGTTGGTGGCTCAGGCAATCGCCGAAGCATTGAATACCACGCTGGTGGAAGTTAGGGAGAAGAAGACCAGAAAACTCGGGCTATTCATCTATCTGGTTGGTGGCTTCGGCGCGATAACGAACAGAGGGAGCAAGATAAACCCCGTAGATGTCGATTTGAAGCAATACGAAAGGATATTTATCGGCTCTCCAATCTGGGCTTCCAGGCCGGTACCGGCTGTCAACTCGTTTATATACAAGACGAATTTCGAAGGCAGGAGTGTTATTCCGTTCTTCAGCATGGGTGGCGATAGCTCGGAGAAAGCTCTGGCGAACATGACGGCGAAGATCGAGAAAAGGCAGGGCAAGGTGGCGGGCTCTTTCGCCATAACATCGTACGGAGTGTCAGACGAGGAAATCTTATCCGGGGCCAAAGAGGCGATGAGGGAGTATTCAAGCTAGCCCCGATTCATTCAAGGCCAGCAACTCCCTTCATAGATGCGCGCTACAGCAAAGAGAAGGCTTCTAATCGTAGCAGGGACTCTATGCGCAGGACTGGGGATTGTCGGCGTTTTTGTCCCGATTCTACCGACAACCCCATTTCTGTTACTCGCCGCCGCTTGTTATATGCGGAGCTCTGAACGCTTTTATCGATGGCTCACAAACAACAGAATATTTGGAGCCTATGTCAGGAACTACATTGAAGGCAGAGGAATGCCTGTACGAATAAAGCTGCTTACCATCCTCCTACTGTGGCTGAGTATCGGACTGACTATAGCTTTTGGCGTACAGAACACAATTGTCAGGATAGTGCTAGTTTGTATTGCCATTGGGGTTACAGTGCATATCGCTCTAATCAGAAGAAGAAAAGTTGAACCTACTCAGAAGTAAAGCCAAGTGGCAGCAGGGGAATTTGCCCCGGCTTCTAATGAAACTGTGATGTATAATACTGGGAATATGCCGTGCGAAGTCTGCGAGTCAAGTAGGTTACTAAGGAGTTGGTTCATTCGTGCTCGCTAAGGTGACATTTCTGGGGGCAGCGCGGAATGTTACAGGTTCCTGCTATCTTTTGGAGAGCCAGGATTCCCGTGTGCTTATAGATTGTGGGCTGTACCAGGAGCGGAAATACCAAGAGAGAAACTGGCAGCCATTTCCATTCGACCCTCAGTCAATTGATGCCGTTTTTCTGACTCATGCCCATCTTGACCACTGTGGACTTTTGCCTAAGCTGGTACGGGATGGGTACAAAGGCAAGATATACTGCACCCAGGCGACGGCTGAGATAGCCCAGATTATCCTTCTTGATGCCGCAAAGCTGCAGGAAGAAGACGCTGCATACAAGGCAAAACGTCACAAAAGGGAAAGACGCCGTGGTCCTTACCCGGAAATACCGCTGTACACTGTAGAAGACGCCGAAGCAGTTAAACCGCGCTTTTCCGCTGTAGAGTACATGAGTTGTATCGGAATCAGTAGCAATGTTGAAGGCTGTTATTATGAGGCAGGCCATGTACTGGGGGCGGCAGTCATAAACATAAATATCAGACAAGACGGCAAGAACCACAGAGTGATTTTTTCCGGTGATATCGGCGAGCCTGACCGCCCGATAATAAATGACCCG
>CAZLCQ010000058.1:0-5788 GCA_964557995.1 uncultured Dehalococcoidales bacterium | reverse complement strand
TTCTTGGGTAGCGATTGATACAGAGCTATGGCTTCGGTTATATCCAGGGGTCTGATTTCGTTAACCTCGCCCCGCAAGAGCGTTTGACATTGGGCGAAGAAATCGCCCTTTGGAGTTCTAAATAAGAACGTATTACGGCCACCTTGTTCACTGTTGTAGCCATTCCAGTATTCATCATGGGCTATCAGTGTGGCTGTTTCCGTGCAATATCGCTTACCTGCCACAACCCAAGTCATGTTTTCCGGTTGCATCGATTCACCTCCCGTTATACTTTCGGCCCAACCCGTGTTAAGACTGATTGAGCTCTGTCATCATCCTCTGACATTATACATCAAGAATGGGTCTTGTGGCTGCTCCGCACGTCACCTTCAGCCGCCAGTTTCAACCCGAAGCCTCCAAATTGACGCTATTCAGGTGTATAGCTGCCCGCGACCGATACTCACCAATGAGAAATCGTGGCCAACTCCAGAATTTGACCTCTGCCACAGTTGACTATAGAATAGATCTGGGTGAGCAAGCCGGGTGATCGCTCCTATGAAATAGGGGAGGAAAGTCCGAGCTCCACCGAGCGGGGCGCTGGGTAACACCCAGGGGGGGAGACCCTACGGAAAGTGCCACAGAAACACACCGCCAGCGGCCGGCCTGGCCGGTACGGGCAAGGGTGAAATGGCGAGGCAAGAGCTCACCAGCAACTGGGGAACCGGTTGGCTGGGTAAACCCCGCCCGGAGCAAGACCGAATAAGAGGGCGAACCTGTCCCGAAGTCTGCGGACTCCGGGACAGGTTTAAGGTGCTCGGCCGAGACTCTTGGGTTGGTCGCTTGACTCTGATGGTAACATCAGAGCTAGATGGATGGTCACCACCCCGACCTTGTCGGGGTACAGAACTCGGCTTACAGGTTTGCTCGCCCAGGAATTTTCTTCCCACTTGTATGTGGCAGACGACAGGGATGAGACCCAAGCCTTGACCAAGGGATTATGCGAGGAAAGAACAAGGGAAAGGATAACATCTCAGCGGCCACAAGCAAGTTTGTTAAGCCATAACGTCGTGCATAAAATAGCAGTATATGGACGACATATCCCCCCAGCTCCGGGATTTCATTCTTTTTTGTGCCCAGAGGCAGAGCCCAGAGTGGCCGGCTATCTATGATGAAATGACCAGAGTAGCCGGAAGAAAATTGTTCCAAGGATTAGGCTGCAAAGAGCTTAAGCAACTGGGATTATCTTTCTCTCTATCTGGCATGGACAAAACCATCCAATTGGTGAGACAAGTTACGTCCCAAAACCATCAGTAAGAAGCATTTTGCAGGCTTCCACCACGAGAAAGGGCTATGCGGATAGCTGTACTTGCTGACACTCACGCAAACAAGCTTGAATACCTCCCCAAGAAGGTAGTTGACGCCCTCTCCAAAGTAGACTTGATAGTCCACGCCGGAGACTTCACCGACATTCAACTGCTCACGGATCTGAAACAGTTGAAGAAGATAAAAGCAGTTCACGGTAATATGGATTCAAGGCAGCTGAAATCCGTACTCCCGACCAAGGAAATAGTCGAGACAAATGACAAACGAATCGGCATAACTCATGGCTCGGGTGCTCCTTGGGGTATAGAAGAGAGGGTAAGAAAAGTGTTCGAGTCAGACCGGATTGATATTATCGTCTACGGCCATTCTCACCGGTCGCAGAACAAGGTCAGCAACGGTATTCTTTTTTTCAATCCCGGCAAAGCCGCAGACTCTTTTGGCATTATCACGATCAATGGAGAAGCCAAAGGAGAAATAATTAGCTCCCGATGACTGTTCACCGCTTTATCACAATGGAGCCGTACCCAACTACTCGCGAGAAATCGCCACTAGTATCTCCGCTGGTAGCATACTTCAACAGACTTGCCTTCTCGCTTTTCATTTCTTTTGAGGCGACGATAGCTGCAGCCACCGGACCATAGCCGCACATAGTACAGCCAAGTCGCTCGCAGCGCTCGTACAGCTCTTCCTCATCAAGAGCAATAATGGCCTCTATCACCGAGCTATCCTTCTCCATAGCTACAGACTGAGGCTCATAATGCGTAAGATCGCTGCTGGCAATGACTACCAGGTTGCCCCCCACTTTTCCAATAGACTTACCCACTATCCGAGCTGTCTCTAAGTCTTGAGCCATCATAGCTATGGGCACGATGCGTACCTTCCCATAGAGGTATTGAAGCCAGGGTAGTTGCACTTCAATACTGTGTTCATGTATATGGGCTCTCTCATCCGCTTTAACCACATCCCCCAAAAGCCTTTGGGCAAGCTTCTTGTCTACTTCTGCCTCACCTAGGGGCGTGCTCCAGCTACCTTCTGTCCACACAGACACAGGATCCCCATACCCTGTGTGGTTCGGGCCAAGTATCACCGCCGTATCGAATATCCCATCCTCAGCAAGCTCCTTGTAGGCATGGGCTGCTACTGGCCCAGAGTAATAATAGCCAGCGTGAGGGACAACCATGGCCACTATCTTCCTCGGTCCTTCGTTATTCACCTGGGGTATAGTCCCCGGCCCGAGCTCATGTTTGTAGCACCATCCGATTTGTTCCTGCAACTCTCCGACGGTGCCCGCGTAGAACATACCAGAGACAGCAGGTCTTCTTATCTTCATGGGACATCCTACAGATCAGGACTATCTTTGGGTCGTCGTTTCGCCCTTCTCTTAGCCTTCTTCCCGATTCCCTCTGCGTCTTCTTCAGTCTCTCCTTTGCTTTCCTGTGTGGCCTTGTCTACTCCCATCTTGGCTTGGTCACGTAGCCAGCGGTGTATCTCGTCCAGAGCCGGTGGGAAGACACTGAATACCTCTATGCCGTTGGGAAACTGTACAGAGTGCTCCTCTCTCATAAACAGAAGGCCCGCCTCATCGTCCTTAAGTGTCTCGCCTATCTTGCTAGCTATAAATTCATTTCTCTTCTTTGCCGTCTCAACATAGAATTCAGAAACCTTGGTTGCCACCTTGTCACTCATGAAGCCAAGCATCAGACATCTCTGCCAGTCCATGACCTCTTCAAACAATTCCTCATCCTCAACTGCTTCAAAGACAGCGCCACTGTCACACTGAGTTCTAGCAATCTGATAACCGCCTGGATCTAGCCTCTCCAGCGCGGTCATACCATCTTCACCAGATTGAAAGATTGATTCATGATAAACCCGGTTCACCCTCCCGATCTTCGACGCTAGATTGAACAACTGTTCTGCTACTTGATGCCAATAACGACTACATTTTTCCTTATATTCATCGGGGGCATTCTCACCGGAATATACGAGTGGAACGAGGTACAGCTTCTTTCCCTGCTTGAAGCGCTCAGCTTCCAGTCTCTCTATTTTGCCTAATTGCTCTGGCATGACTATTTGTCTCCAAAAAGGGAAGTCCCCGAGCCTCCTGGGCACTTCGCATTGAGATGAGCCCAGCTAGAAGACAGTTAAGATATTCTTCACGACTTGTGCTCATCGGGCTCTCCTTCTTTTCCCCAGTTTTGCATTATCTTCTTGACTAGCTGGGCAAGCTTGGGGTCTTCCTTGAGACGCTGTGTAAATACAGGACAGCTTTGAAGGATCATATCCTGATTCATAGAGGCCATGTTTTCCATGATCTGCTCCAGCCCGCCCTTCGCCTGTTCAGGGAGATTTGTCCCTTGCATGGCTGTCCTGAATTGCGCCATGTCCTCGATGCTAACCTGAACCGGGGTCAGACAGTTCTTATACCAATGACATTCCTTGCACCTGACGAGCGCTGTGACTTCATCTAGAATATCACCCATTTTCTGGTCCTCCTGGTCAATATAATTCTAGCACTTTCCCTTGGCATAGAGGTAATCAGATTCCAGTAACGCCAGGGAAAGCCCTCAGAGTTACAAAATGCGTATGGAGAATCGCGGCTTGTTGCCCACCACACCCTTGTTTTAATAATCAAGTCCTTATGTTATAATGGATGAGCGCCAGTGACAGCAGGTACCTAAGGGTTTAAATAGTCTGCCTGCCGAGGCTGAGGTTGACCCTGTGTCCACTGGCACAGGGATTTTTTTGTTGTAGACTTCATCTCCCGTGGCGAGAGAGGTTGAGAAAAAGAGGCTGACTATGTTGAAAGAGAAAAAGGCTCAAATAGTAGGCAATCTGGCCGATGATTTGTCGCGGAGCACTATTATCATCGCTACCAATTATCAGGGCTTGCTTGCCAAACAAATGGCCGACTTGCGTAATGCTCTGACAAAAGCAGGCATCGGGTATCATGTGGTCAAGAATAGTCTGGTCTATCGCGCCGCTGACCAGGCAAGTAGACCACACCTGAAGGACATAGTCGAAGGTCCCGTGGCTCTGGCTTTCGGTTACGACGACGCAGTCAATACAGCAAGAACCCTTCACCAATATATCAAATCTACAGCATTGTCTCTGCAGATTAAGGGAGGATTACTAGAGGACCGAATTCTGCTCCCGGAGGAACTAGCAAGCCTGGCCAATTTGCCATCTCGAGAAATTCTTGTCTCCAGACTGATCGGGCAGTTGCAGGCCCCCGTAGTAACTTTACATAACATTCTTAGTTCTCCCTTGCGGGGACTTCTGACCGTATTGCAGAACAGGGCTCAAACTGCGACCAAATAACAAAGGAGGAAACCATGTCACCAGAAGAAGTAGAGAAAGAACCCAAAGAGGGGGAGGTAAAGAAGGCTTCAAGAGCGAAGAAGGAAGTTAAAGAAGAGGAGGTAAAGGAAACCCCGACGGTAAAGAAGGAGGCCAAAGCTTTGACGAAGGAGGAAATTGTCTCCGCCGTTAAGCATATGACAGTGCTGGACCTGGCCGACTTGGTCAAAACGCTGGAGACTGAATTCGGGGTTAGCGCTGCTCCTGTAGCAGTAGCCGCGGCACCGGCAGCTGCTCCTGGCGCGCAGGCTGCGGCACCCGAAGCGGAAGAAAAGACAGAATTCACCGTCACCTTGAAGAGCTTTGGCGAAAAGAAAATCGAAGTTATCAAGGCGGTGCGTGAGGTGACTACTCTGGGACTCAAGCAAGCTAAGGATTTGGTAGAAGCTGCTCCACAAGTAGTAAAGGAAGCGGTCCCCAAGGAAGAGGCCGATACAATGAAGCAAAAGCTGGAGGCTGCCGGAGCGACTGTAGAGATTAAGTAGGGTCATCTTAGAGTCTTCGAGTTGTTGACGGGAGGGGGAGTAACATGTCAGGAGCCGGTCACCAGGTTATCCTAGGGATGGGAGGATTCTTCGTTCTCCTAGGTATTATCTTCATCCTCGGCAACAGAAGGGAAAAGAGAAAATATTACAACTCTGTTCTGTTAACCCAGAGAGACATTAAGGAGACCATAACCCATGAACATGAGCGTTTCTGGCTTCAGGCTTGGCAAATAGGAGGCAGGATTTCCCTCGTCCTTGGCATTTTACTGCTCATTATTGGCGGGATTCTGTGGGCTGTTGCACGTTAAGCTTCTTCTGGAACACGAAATGTTTTGCTGATTAATTCTCAGCGCCCAGTTTATCGGTGACCTCCTGCAGTGACAGTTTGCCGGCAGACAAGACCATTTTTAGCGCGTCATCAGTCGATATATTGGTCCGGATGATATCACTTTCCCTCACAATCTCTAAGTAACCAGATGTTGGATTGGGGGATGTCGGTATAAAGATGTTGAGCAGCGTTTCACCAGATTCGACTTGTGATTCACTCGTTACAAAGCCTATGGCTCGCATACCCTTTTTGGGGAATTCTACTAGGACCACCTGTAGAAATCCGCTTTCTCGAGGAGTGGCGAAGGCTTCCATGA
>CAZLCQ010000057.1:0-5913 GCA_964557995.1 uncultured Dehalococcoidales bacterium | reverse complement strand
CGCGCATGGTTTGGGACCATGAGGTCGGTGGTTCAAATCCACTCACCCCGACCATCAATAACTGTTTCCATTTTGTGGAAGCCCGACAGCCTCTTGACATGAGAAATGCACTAAAATATAATTGTTAGACATATCTAACAATTTATGGAGGGGGCTATGGTAAGGCAAGAAGCGCAAAGGGAGCAGACCGCGAGTATGGAGGACTACCTTGAGGCGATAGCTAACCTTGGTGGAAGGAGGAAGGTAGTGAGGGTAAGTCAAATCAGCCGAAAGCTGGGAGTTAAGATGCCCAGTGTTACCTACGCCTTGAAGAGACTCTCTGAACAGGCACTTGTAGAGCATGAGAGATATGGCCACATCAGACTTACTCCCGAAGGTGACAAGGTTGCCCGCGATGTGATTTGCCGCCATGATGCGTTGACCCGATTCTTTGCGCAAGCTTTGGGCATTAACCAAGAGACCGCGGAAGAAGATGCCTGCAAGATTGAACACGTCATTAGCTCCTCGAGTATGGAGAGGCTGGCAAAGTTCGTGGAGTTTATAGAGGCCTGTCCGCTGGGGGGGGCAAATTTCCCCACTAGATATGAGTATTACTTGGAGCATGGGAAGCTGCCTCAAGATTGCTCGCGTAGAGGTGTGAGAAAAGGGAAATAGAACCGGCAAAAAATTTGAGACTTGTAAGTTAAACAGGACTAACTTATTAGAAATAGGAGATAAGCTATGACCATGTATCAAAAAGGGCAATTGACCCTGGCTGAGATGAGGACTGGCCAGACAGGCACCGTGATTGGGGTTCTGGGAGGGCATGGCTTAATTCAGCGTCTGGATGCTTTGGGTATCAGGCCGGGAAGAAAGATAACCAAGGTGAGTTCTGCGCTATTTCGTGGCCCGGTTATGCTCAGGGTGAATAGCGCCCAGGTGGCTGTTGGTTTTGGCATGGCCAGGAAAATAATGATCGAAGTAGATAAATACGTACCGTGAGCTCCTTGCGATGATGCGTATCCTGCTTGTGGGTAATCCCAATGTCGGCAAAAGCGCACTTTTTTCCCGATTGACCGGCACACGCATCATCGCTTCCAACTATCCCGGCACCACTGTGGGATTCACCAAAGGATATCTGAAGCTGGGGGGAAAGCAGGCTGAGCTTATTGACGTCCCCGGCAGCTATACTCTTGAACCAAGTTCCAGGGCAGAAGAGGTGGCAGTAGATATGCTCAAAGAAGGGGATTTGGTTATAAATGTTGTTGATGCCACCAATCTGGAAAGAAATCTTAATCTGACTTTGCAGTTGCTGGAAAGACAGACTCCAGCAATAGTCGCCCTCAATTTGTGGGATGACACCCGGCATCGAGGCATAAGTATAGATGTTGCCAAGTTGGAGGAGCTTCTCGGAGTGCCAGTTGTCCCTACAGCAGGCATTACCGGACAAGGGATCGGGGAGTTAGTCAGGCGTCTTCCCGAGGCGAGGGTGCCCAAAAACGCTACTACTTGCGCCAACAGTGATGAGCGATGGTTGAGGGTGGGTGACATTATCAGTCAGGTGCAATCGTTGAGTCATCGCCACCATCGCTGGTACGAGTATTTGGAGGATGCCAGCAGCCATCGGGTAGGCGGCGTATTCATAGCCCTGCTGGTCCTTTTTGCCATCTTCTGGTTTGTCCGATTCGTTGGCGAGGGAACAATTAATTATGCAGCTGGGCCCCTCTTTGAATGGCTGTGGACCCCGTTGCTGATGAAACTGAGCCTTGCTTTAGGGGCAGGGGGTTTCTGGCACGACGTATTGATAGGTAAACTTATTGGAGGAGAAATCGACTATTTTCAATCCTTTGGTTTGCTTAGCACAGGACTTTACATTCCCCTCGCTGCGGTATTGCCGTATATCGTCGCTTTCTACTTCGTATTAGGAATACTGGAAGATATTGGCTACCTGCCCCGCCTGGCGGTATTGATGGACACTATAATGCATCGGTTAGGGCTACACGGTTTTGCTATCATCCCGACTATTCTCGGCTTTGGGTGCAATGTGCCTGGCATTATGGCAACCCGTATTTTGGAGAGCCGTAAACAAAGGTTTATTGCAGCGACTTTGATTTCTATTGGCGTTCCCTGTGCTGCCTTGCAGGCTATGATAATCGGATTGGTGGGGGAGCAAGGGGTCGGATACGTGGTTATGGTTTACGGGAGCCTGTTTATATCCTGGATTATCATAGGGCTGATTCTTAATCGTGCTGTTAAAGGGTTTAACCCGGAACTTCTGGTGGAGATTCCACCCTATCGCTTGCCTCCGTGGCGGGTCATTGGTGAAAAGCTCTGGTTACGGGTCTCCGGCTTTATTAAAGAGGCCTTGCCCATAGTCATCGGCACTGTGTTAGTGGTAAACATCCTGTACATTTTAGGAGTTTTCAATGCCATTGCTAATATTACCGCCCCGGTATTGACCGGGCTGTGGGGGCTGCCTAAAGAGACAATTACCGCACTGGCCGTTGGCTTTCTGCGCAAGGATGTGGCTATGGGCATGCTAATCCCCTTGGCTCTAACTGCCAAGCAACTGGTTATCAGCAGTACGGTTCTGGCTATGTTGTTCCCCTGTGTAGCCACATTTGTGATATTGGCTCGAGAATTGGGTGTAAGAGACTTGCTCAAAGCTGTTGGAGTAATGATAGCGGCAGCACTAGTAATGGGCAGCTTGCAGAACCTGGTTCTGTAAAGCGAGATTCACAGGCTCATTTAAGAAACAGAAGCTCTTTCAAAATCTGCGAAATATCTTTGACAGCCAGCTTATCATCCAGGTTTTCTGCCTTCACGGCATCGGTGAGCATGGTCAGGCAACTGGGACAGGCGACTGCTAAAGTATCGGCTCCGGTTTCGTAGGCCTCTCTGGCCCTGATCCGTGCCGGGCTGTCCGCGCTGCCGGCTAAAAGGTCGGTAACGAAATTGCCGCTGCCGCCCCCGCAGCAGAAGGCATCTTTCCTGTTTCGCTCCATCTCTATCAGCTCAATTCCAGGAACACTCTGCAGTATCTGCCTGGGCTCATCATAGATATTGTTATAGCGTCCCAAGAAACATGGGTCGTGATAAGTGACTTTCGCTTTAGCTTGTGAAGGCCTTATCTTATTCTGTCTAATCAAATCATTCACGATTTGTGTGTAATGATATACCTCGAAGTTTCCACCGGACGCAGGGTACATGTTCTTCATGGTGTTGTAACCGTGCGGGCAAAGCGTGATCACCTTGCTAATGCCAAGCTCTTTGAACTTCCGACTGTTTTTCTCCGCCAGATTCTGAAACAAGCCTGTTTCACCGAGCATGTGTACTTCGTTTCCGCAGCACTCTTCTTCCTCACCAAGTATCCCGAAGGATAAGCCCGAGGCATTTAATATATCTACCAGGTCTCTGGCCATCTTCTGCGCGTTTTCATCGTACGAGCCCAGGCAGCCGACATACAGGAGGTATTCATCTCCTGCCGCATACTTTTTGGTGCCGTTGGCCCAGGCGGCCCTGTCGCTCCTGAGCTGCTTAAAGGGATTTCCGTAGCTGTAAACAGCTTCAAGAAAGCGCGCTACGCGCGGTGGTATCTTCCCTTTCTCGACCATGTCGCTTCTGGCTCCAACAATCCAGTCAACTATGTCGGGGGCAAACTTCATGGGACATTGCTCGGTGCAGTTTTTGCAGGTTGTGCAGGCGTAAAGCACTTCCGCGAGGTGCTCCGACCATTCGATTTCACCTTTTAGCCACGCATAAATAAGCCAAAGTCGCCCACCCGTGGAGTAGCTATCAAATCTGAACCTTCTGTAGGAAGGACAATTAAAACTTGAATAATCGGTGGGGAACTTGCAGTACCCACACCTGAAACATCTATGAATCTGACTCACATATTTCTGCATTACGTTACCTCCCAGTTTCCTGGGTTCATGATTCCATTGGGGTCCAGGAGCTGTTTTATCTTCTTCATAAGGGCAAGCGTATTTGGGTCCATCTTGTCCATCAGCAGCTTCTGTTCGTAAATATCTGCCTTCCAGAGCACGCCGCCTTCCTCTAGGGCGAACTGGCTGCATTCATCCAGGGCCTGTTTGACCCTCGCCATTTCGTCAGCATTAGCTCTATTGAAGGAAAAAGAGAAGGAAAACATCATGCAGTGGCCGGCACCGATAAGCCGCGTGGAGGATGCATAGAAAACATTGTATTTTGTGGCGACCTCCTCCAGTTTCCTGACGAAGGCCGGGAACTTTTCAATGGGAGTGATGGGCCCGGCATATTGAAATCCGCCGCCTTTAGACACATCGGCAAATCTGCATGTATCTTTTGAAGGCATTGACATCAATGGTGCTTTCATGTCCGGGGACGTGCTTAAGAAGCCGACGTCCCGGTTTTCAAAATGTTCCCACAGGGCGTCCCATACCATCTTGCGCTTGAATTCGAGTTCTTCATCCGAATCGCCGGTTATGTAGGCCATTATCCAGAAGGTTCCCTGGAATCTCAAAGGCAATGGTTGAGCTGAGGTCACCACGTCTTCCACCATCTCAGTGTGGCTGAGCCTCAGCATAATGTCCGGGACGAGCTCGGCCTTGTCTGTCAGGAAAAGCATGACGTCCCTCATTTTCTTACATGGATAAAGCTTCAGCCCCAGCCGGGTGATTACGCCGGTGGTGCCGAACCAGCCCAGGAATAGCCCGGATAGATCCGGCAGTGGAGGGCCCTTTGAAAACCAGTACGGTGACACTGAGCACGAGCCGATACGGCAGAGTTCTCCGGTAGGCAGGACAACTTCCATGCCCGATACCATGTCGGAGTTGAAACCGTGCTGCTGCGACAGGCGCCCCTGTCCGTGTATTACCGCGTTGGCCACTATCGTCGCAATGGGCGGGGCGTCAGGTATGCTGTGCCGCAAGTCGGGATGGTGTTTTTGCAGGTAACTTTTCAATATGCCGTGGGTGACACCGGCTTCCACAATGACGTATCTCGCTTTCTCGTTTACCTCCAGGATTCTGTCCATCCGCTTCATGTCCAGCACAATGCCGCCTCGCTGCGGGATAACCAGACCGGTCAATGCTAAACCTGCTCCGATGGGGACGACTGGTATCTTCTCACTGTTTGCCAGCTTTACTATCTCCTGCACCTCTTCCGTTGTTTTGGGCATCACCACGAAGTCTGGTTCGTGTGGGGGCATAAGCCCGCCGTCCCTGGCATAGAAATAGCGCTCTTCTTTCCGGTCGGAGACGAAATCTTTGCTGACTATCCTAACTAACGAATCGTACAAAGCACTGGCCGTCATCATGATTTACACCTCCCCTACTAATTCGGGCAGCCTCAGACTCTGTTCTTCGCCTATGGCGAGTTTGCACAGGTCGATGATGTGTATGGGCTTTATGCCCTGCTTGATAACCTTATGAGCGAGCGAGTCCCAGCAAGCCGGGCAGTTAAAAACGCAGTACTCGGCTCCGGACTTCGCCATATCATCTATGTTGCGCTTTTGAACGTCATCGGCCAGTGCCGGGCCGCTCGCCATTCTGAAAATCTCAGCACAGCATAGGGCATTTTCTCCCTCGTATTGTCGCTTAACCCGCTTGACCCCAATCATCCCGAATATGTCGTCAACATAGTGGTCTGTCTGCGGGCTAAGCCGCGCCGAGCAGTTTCGCTGATAGGCGGCCTTGACATTGAGTGGCTTTATCAGGCCTTCGAGGTCCTTCAGCCTGCCATAGAGGTACTCGTAGTAATGAATCGGCTTAAACGGCAGATCTATCCCATAAGCAGATGCCAGCGAGGTGAAGGTCCCATAGCATTCGTCATGGAGACATACAAGCTCTTTGATTCCCTGGTTCATAATATTCTCGACTACCTTGGGTAATCTGTCCTTGATTACTGATGCTCTTGCATAATGCAGGTAAACGGCGTTGCAGAAAAACTCCTGCC
>CAZLCQ010000056.1:0-5923 GCA_964557995.1 uncultured Dehalococcoidales bacterium | reverse complement strand
AATGTTCGGGCCCGGCAAGCTAGCCTTCAGGCACAGTCAGTCGCCCTTGTCTGCCTTCTGTTTATCAGTGATGATCTTCTGGCTGAGATGGGCGGGTACTCCCTCATAGTGGTCAAATTCCATGACAAAGCTGCCCCGCCCTTGCGTCAGCGACCTTAGGTTTAGGGCATAGCGAAGTAGTTCTGCATAGGGTGCCTGAGCTTCGATGACGTTGACGCCATTACCCGGGTTCATCCCAACCACCCGTCCCCTCTTGGTATTAAGGTCGCTGGTAATATCGCCGGTATACGACTCAGGTACAGTTATAGTAAGCTTCATTATAGGCTCAACCAATACCGGCTGTCCCTGAGATAGTCCCTTCTTTAAGGCCTGTGCCGCCGCAACCTTAAACGCAATGTCTGAAGAGTCCACCGGATGGAAGCTACCGTCATAGAGGGTCACGCTGACATCAACTACAGGGTATCCGGCTAGGACTCCTTCCTGCCTGGCCTCATTCACTCCCTTCTCAACAGAGGGAATGTAGTTATGGGGTATTGCGCCGCCGAAGATCTTCTCGACAAACTCGAATCCTCCACCTCGAGGGAGAGGCTCCAATTCCAGCAAGACATGCCCGTATTGACCGTGCCCTCCCGTCTGCTTCTTATGTTTGTACTCTGCCTTCGTCGACGCAGCAATGGTCTCCTTGTAGGGAATCTTCGGCAGGTCTAACTTCACCTCTACTCCAAATTTGCGACGTATCTTCTCCCTGGTTATCTCTAGATGGTTATCGCCAACGCCGGAAATAATAAACTCGTTAGTATCAGCCTCTCGACGCGTCTGGAGAGAAGGGTCCTCTTCACAAATCCTGGGTAGCACCGTGCTCATCTTGTCCAGATCCGATTTCGCCTGAGGCTGGATTGCCATACCGAAACTCGCCTTAGGGAACTCGATACCCGGGAGCATCACAGGATGTTCTCGGGCACACAGGGTATCCCCGGTGGTAGTCACACTCAACTTGGCCACTGCTCCGATGTCTCCAGCAGCAACCTGCGGCACTGTCTGTTGGTTCTTGCCCAGCATGGTGAAGAGTTGGCTAATCCGTTCCATGCTGTTCCTATTGGCATTCCAGACCTGGGAATTACCGGAAATAACGCCCGAATAGATTCGGAAATAGCTGAGCTTGCCCACATATGGGTCTGCAGTGGTTTTGAAAACAAGACCAGCTAGCGGGGATTCAGAATTAGGGTCAATCTCTTCTTGGTCACCGGTGGAGACATTGTTGGCCAGAATGGCTCCCTTTTCTTCGGGAGAGGGCAGGTAGGAGCAAATACCATCGAGAATTTGCCGGACGCCAACACACTTCAGAGCAGAGCCAACAAAAACAGGCACCAGCTTGCCAGAAACGGTGGACTTTCTTATCGCAGAGAAGACCTCTTCGTTGTTTATGGACTCGCCCTCCAGATACTTGTTAATAAGTTCATCATCAGCCTCCACAGCAGCCTCTACTAATTTCTCACGGCTAGCCTCTGCTTGTTCCCGGAGTGTCGAAGGTATTTCAGCTTCTTGCGAGTCTTTGCCGATATACGCTTTCATAGTCACGAGATCTATAATGCCTTGAAAATCCTTCTGTGAACCTATGGGCAACTGAACAGGTAAACATCTGGGTGACAACTTGGCCTGAATTCCTTTCAAAGTAGAGAAGAAATCAGCATTGTCACGATCCATCTTATTAACAAATACCAACCTCGGCACGTTTCCTCTTTCAGCCTCGCTCCACATCTGCTCTGTACCTACCTCCACACCCGAAGCAGCACATACTGCAATCATCGCTCCCTCGGTTACCCTCAGTCCTGATCTTGCCTCACCGACAAAGTCAGCATATCCCGGCGTATCAATGATATTCAGTTTCATCCCCTGCCACTGAGCTGGCAGCAAGGACAGATTGATGCCCATGTGACGTTCTATTTCGAGCGGGTCATGGTCTGAGGTGGTGGTGCCATCTGCAACGCTACCTAAACGCTGAATAGCACCTGAGGTGAAGAGCATAGACTCGACAAGTGAGGTTTTTCCGGCACCTTGATGTGACAACAAGGCAACATTTCGTATTTGCATAGCCCTCCATTATAGTCCTTGTCCTTGAAGATAAGCAACCTCTGTGACATTACGAAGGGTAATGCTATAATGTAGTAGTTGCGCTCAGATGAAACTGAGTTACGAACAGGTTAGGCATATCGCTTGGCTTGCTCGCTTGGGGTTAAGCGAGGAGGAGATGGAGAAGTTCAGCCTCCAGCTATCCGCTATCCTCGATAATTTCGAAATACTCAGGGAAGTCGACACGACCGACGTGCCACCAGCCACCCACACAATTCCACTACAAAATGTGACTCGGAAAGACGAGGTTGCTGACTCATATCCACAAGCCGAGATCCTGTCAAATGCACCGAAACAAGAGGGAGATTGTTTCAAAGTGCAGGCAATACTAGAGTGAGGTCATCTGTGCAATGACTAGCAGCATAATTGGCAACGTAGCTATCGCCATCGTAATCGGCTACGTCTTCGGCTCCTTTCCTGCAGCGTATCTGGCCGGCCGTCTGAGAAAACGGATAGACATCCGGGATGTCGGAAGCAGAAACATGGGCGCTATGAATGTCTTCTATCAAGTCGGCTCAGCCGAGGCCGCCCTGGTAACCCTGGCTGACCTTGGCAAAGGCATAGGAGCAATTCTTCTGGTGCGGTGGTTGTTAGGCAAAGACTTGATTTCACCTTTTGATTTCCTTACCGGCCTTACCGCTACAGCTGCGATATTGGGCCACATTTTTCCTGTGTTTCTTAAGTTCCGTGGTGGCAAAGGAGCAGCTACTGCCATCGGAATCCTGATTTTCCTGATGCCCTGGGCGGTTCCGTTTCTCTTTGCTTCTTTCGGCATAGCTTTGCTTATGACTCGCAACCCCACCTTCAGTTATGGCTTACTACTTATCGTTTTTCCATTTGTTGCCGGATTTGTCTACGTCGATCACTACGATGCACCTTTGTCCCTGGTCTTCTACTCCACAGGCCTGGGCATCTTTCTAGGCATACAGTACATCCCTAGGCTTAAGGAAATGCATAGCACAACCGGTGGCGATTGGCACAAAGTCGTCAGGCGCAGCAGCCTGAGAGAAAGGTTCTAGCATATTGGCGAACGATCTGCATCGGCTAACCATCCATGAAGCGCACGAGCTTCTAAGACAAAGGAAGATTTCCTCAACGGAACTGACGAGATCCGTACTTCAGCGTATAGGTCATGTTGAAGAGAAAGTTCGCGCTTGTGTCACCATTGCTGAAGATATGGCTTTGCGAGAGGCAGCGAAAGTCGATGACTGCATCAAAACTACTCGCGAAATTGCCCCCCTAACAGGCATCCCTACCTTGATAAAAGACGTCATATGCACTAAAGGGATAAGGACTACCTGCGGCTCAAAGATACTGGAAGACTTCATCCCTCCCTACGATGCTACGGTGATAGAGAAACTGAGAGGAGAGAAGGCGGTAATAATCGGGAAGGCAAATATGGATGAATTTGCCATGGGCTCTTCTACGGAGCACTCCGCCTTTTTCCCCACCAACAATCCCTGGGATTTGGCTCGCGTCCCTGGAGGTAGTAGCGGTGGTTCCGCAGCCGCCGTAGCTGCTGATGAGACTATTTACGCTCTGGGTTCCGACACTGGAGGCAGCGTCCGGCAACCAGCCGCACTCTGCAGCGTAGTGGGACTTAGGCCAACCTACGGTCGAGTGAGCCGCTTCGGCCTGGTCGCTTTTGCCAGCTCTCTCGACCAAATCGGACCGCTAACCAAAGATGTCACCGACTGTGCCCTGGTAATGAATGCTATTTCCGGTTACGACGCCAGAGACTCAACCTCGGTGCCTTACCCCGTGCCTGACTACGCCCGGCAACTAACCCGGGATATTAGAGGACTAAGAATAGGCATTCCCAGGGAGTACTTCGTTGAAGGCATGCAAAATCAAGTGCGGGCAGGCGTCGAGGCAGCCATAGAGAAGCTACGTGAGCTCGGTGCGGAAATAGATTGGGAAGTCTCTTTGCCTCACACTAAATACGCTCTGGCTGTTTACTATATCCTTGCTCCCTCCGAAGCATCAGCGAATCTGGCCCGCTACGATGGAGTAAAATACGGCTTTTCTGAGCGGGAAGCCAGTAATGTAATCGAGACAACGGAGAAGACGCGGCAATTCGGCTTCGGGCCCGAGGTCAAAAGGCGCATAATGCTCGGCACTTACGCTTTGTCCGCAGGTTACTTCGACGCTTACTATCTTAAAGCACAGAAGGTGCGCACACTCATAAAAAGGGAATTTGACGAAGCTTTTGAAAAGTACGATGCCCTGGTCACCCCAACATCGCCCGTAGTGCCCTTTAAGCTGGGTGAAAAGCTGGAAGACCCAATACAGATGTATCTGAGCGATGTATGCACTTTGCCCATAAACATAGCTGGAATACCGGCTATCTCTATACCTGCTGGCTTCGCTGACAATTTACCTATTGGCATGCAAATCATGGGTAAGCCTTTTAGTGAAGAAACTCTGCTGCGCATCGCCTTCGCCTATGAACAAGCAACCGATTGGCATAGGAGAAGACCTCCACTATCATGAAAATAGCGCGGCATGTAGTCCCAAGCTAGTTAGTGGCAAGGGCTGCTACTTCAAAGGAATCAAGGTAACGCCTATGCTTTGATAGTAGATGGCGGTGAGGCCTTCGAACCCAGAGTCTGTGCCTACCAGCAGCCAGAGTTCGCCATCCGGGCCGGCGTTGACAGTGTACTCGTGTTCGTGCTGTCGCTCCAGTGAAATGTAGCGCGGATTTTCTTCAGCCGAAAGGCCGTTGGCGATGTTTCCGGCTACCGATGCTGCTGTCCCACTGCCACTGTTACCTGATCCTTTGTCCACATTCATGAGGTAATAGCCGGTATCAGAATCAAGGTACACCTCGGGCTCCACCGCTGAGGCGCCAGCTCTAAGGTAAACAGACTCGCCGGGAGGGCCACCGATACCCACAGCACCACTGGGAGCATTGGAGGCAAAGACTATACTGAACATAACACGATATTCTTGGCCCGGCACAACACCGTCAGCGGTCCCTAACCGACGCTTGAGGAACATGAACAGGTCGTCCGAGTGATTCATCCCCTGTAGCCAATAGCCCGTACCATTGATTCCAAGTTCAGAAGGCAGCGGCCTTATCTCCCCCTCAAGCATCATGCCCTGCATCTGCGGATCATATTCAGCGAAGCCAGCTTCCCAACCCTGCACACCCTGACTAAAGTCAAATTCGAGACGAATTGAAGAGGATATCCCCGTAACGACCACGTAGATGATCACGCCAACTATTATCACCACAGCGACAAGTAGATTCTTCCTCATCTATTACCGTCTCCCTATATGTTAATCCCGCTTAGCCCAAATCCCTCACTATTCTGGGCGTTTTCATTCCCCTACAATCCTGGTTCAATAGCATAATGCCCGACACCGTCAAACGTTGCGATTCCTCAGGGGATTCGTCTAACAGCAGACCAGCACGCTAGGAGATATAGCCATCTCTGATAAGGAGTTCGGCGACAAGAACTGCGCCTTTGGCTGCCCCCATTTTGGTGTTGTGGGATACCAGAAGGTACTTGATACCGTTCCTCAGGACGTTATCCTTCCTGATTCTGCCGACCACGGTAGCCATGCCATCCTCAGCATCACGATCGAGCCGCGGCTGAGGTCTAAAGGCCTCTTCGCGGACTATTATCATGTGCTGGGGGGCTGAAGGCAGATCAACTTCCTTGGCCGAGCCGCTGTATTCCCTCATGGCTTTGGCAACGTCGGTCACTTCACAAGCCTTCTGGGTGGAGACGAATACCGATTCCGTATGTCCTTCCCTGACATTAACACGGGTGCAGGTGCAGCTTAC
>CAZLCQ010000055.1:0-5963 GCA_964557995.1 uncultured Dehalococcoidales bacterium | reverse complement strand
ATAGTGAGGATTATGATTTGACCACCAGAGTAATTGTTAACCCGGGTGTCTGCGGATTCACCACCACCATAACCGCCAACAAGCGGCCCAAGAGAAGAGTTGCCATCAGCATCACCAGTGATTGCAAGCAGGTTTCCCTGCTGGCTGATTCGCTCAAGGAGACTGGTGCATTCGAGATTATGAAGCCCATGCAGGAATGCGAGGTTTTTGAAAAGGCTTCAAAATGTCCACTGCATCTGACATGCCTGGTCCCGATTGGCATCCTTAAGGCAGTTGAAGCAGAGGCCGAACTGGCACTGCCCCGTGATGCCGGTATCCATTTTGATAACCCAATATAACCAGCTAATCATTAGTCATTTACGCTTAAGCACGCGGTATATAGAAAGGATAGTTTTATGCCTGAAAGTGAAAATAAAAAGAATCTGATCATCTTTCAGCCATCGGGCCGCAGAGGTTATATTCCCACCGGTAAAACCCTTAAGGAAGCCTCCATCATGCTGGGGGTGGACATCGAGGGCATCTGCGGGGAAAAAGCCATCTGCGGCAAGTGCAAGGTCAAGGTTGAGGAAGGGGCATTTGAGAAATACGGCATTGAATCCAGCCGTGACAATCTTACCCCGATGCAGAATACGGAAAGGAAGTTTTTCAATATACACCAGGAGCAGGATGGCTACCGTCTGGCCTGCCAGGCAAAGGTACTGGGCGATGTCGTAATCTTCGTGCCCGAGGCAAGCCGGCTGGGCAAGCAGGTGGTCCGCAAGAAAGCCAGGGACATACCCATCAAGCTGAACCCCGCGGTAAAAAAATACTATGTTGAGATGGCGAAGGCTACCCTGGAAGATACTATGGGCGACTGGGAGCGTTTGGAGGGGGAACTCAAGAAGGAACACGGTCTGACCAATCTTGGCATTGACTACCAGGCGCTTCTCGGACTGCAGAATACGGTGCGTGAGGGCGACTGGAAGATAACCGTATCGGTATGGATGAACCGAGAGGTTATCAAGGTGGAACCCGGCCGCATTGAGCATTGCTACGGGCTGGCCGTGGACGTGGGCACCACCACGCTGGCGGGCTATCTTTGCGACCTTACCGACGGCAAGTTGATAACGACTGCTTCTATGATGAATCCCCAGGTTATTTACGGTGAGGATGTTATGTCCCGCATCAGCTATACCATGACCAATCCAGAGGGCCTGGAGCACCTTAACAAGGCAATTATTGATGGACTCAATGGGCTGACTGAAGAGGCGGCTGAGGCGGCCGGCATCAAGCGCCAGGATATCGTTGACATGACGATTGTCGGCAATACCTGCATGCAGCATCTCTTCCTTAACATCGACCCGATTTGCATCGGCCGGGCCCCCTTTCCCCCATCCCTCCACCATTCCCTGGACCTCAAGGCACGCGACTGGGGGCTTAAAATACTGCCGGAAGTTGAAACCGCTGAAAGCGGCTATCCTCCCTGCCAGGTTGCCTGCCCCGCCCGCGTCAACGGTCAGGACTTCCTTTATTTGATTGCGCAGGGTAAGTACGACGAGGCCCTTGAGGTGATAAGAAGGGCCATGCCATTCGCCGGGGTCTGCGGGCGCATCTGCACCCACCCCTGTGAAGCGGAGTGCGAGAGAGGAAATGTTGACGAGCCCCTGTCTATCCGCTGGCTGCATCGCTTTGTGGCGGACTACGAGTTTGAGAATGGCAGGAAAAAGGCAACCCCGATCGAGAAAACAAGAGAGAGCAAGGTAGCTATTGTCGGCTCCGGTCCGGCCGGACTGTCCTGTGCCTACGAACTGATTAAACGCGGGTATCCGGTCACAGTCTTCGAGGCGGCTCCCAGGGCGGGTGGTCTGCTTCGCTACGGTATACCCGAATACCGGTTGCCCAAGAATGTGCTGGATAACGAGATAAGCTACATCGCAGAGCTTGGGGTAGAGATAAAGACCAACAGCCCGGTGAAAGACCTGAAGGGCCTGTCCGGGGATGGTTACCGAGCCATATTCCTTGCCGCTGGCGCCGGCTCAAGCCTGAAGATGGATATCCCCGGTGAAGATACGACTGGGGTCATCTACGCGCTTGATTTCCTGCGTCAGGTGAATTCAGGAGAGAAGGTGAAAATCGGACAAAAGGTAGCCGTTATCGGCGGGGGTTATTCCGCCATTGACGCTGCCCGCGTCGCCAAACGCTTGGGAGCCAAAGAGGTCACGATTATCTACCGGCGTTCCCGGGATGAAATGCCGGCCATCGGCACCGAGGTCGAAGAAGCGGAACGGGAAGCCGTGCAGTTCCATTTCCTGACAGCTCCTGTTAAAGTATTGGCTAGTGACGGTCGCTCGAACGGCATCCGGTGTATCCGCATGGAATTAGGCGAACCCGATGAGAGTGGCCGTAAGCGCCCGATGCCAGTTAAAGGCTCAGAGTTTGATATCGGCATCGATACTATAATCATCGCCATCGGTCAGCGAGTGGACAGGGCAGCGCTTCCCGGAGAAATTGATTGTGGCGACAGCTTCCTGAGCGTCAACCCCGATACCCTGCAGACCAGTATTGAGAATGTCTTTGCCGGTGGTGATGTTATTGGCCCGTCTGATGCTATCACCGCGGTTCAAGCAGGGCAGGAAGCCGCCATATCGATTGAGCTCTACATTGAGGGAATCGACATCAAGGAGGGCAGACCGCCTGCACTGTCGCGGGTGGAGGAAGTCCCCAAGGAGGGAGTCGCGACGGAGACGAGGGTAACCATGCCCCTGCTTGATGTGGCCAGGCGACAGGGTTTCCACGAGGTTGAGATGGGTCTTTCCGAGGAAGCGGCCAGGAAGGAATGCACGCGTTGTTTAAACTGCAGCGTTTACGCCGAGGCGGGAGAGGAAGAGGTTGATGAGATACGCGGCATTGGAATCAAGATTTCTCCTGGCGCCTATATCCATACCCTTCCCATAGAGGCCGGTTTTGTCGGGTCCGATAATGTCGGGGTGCTCATCACAGAGGAACCATATAACCAGGACAAGATAGAACTCATCATCGATATCGGCACCAATGGCGAGATTATTCTGGGCAACCGGGAAAAATTAATTTCTTCTTCCTGCGCCACCGGCCCCGCCTTCGAGGGGGCGGAGATGAAACACGGAATGCGCGCCGCCCCGGGGGCCATCGAGAAGATAGAGATAGACAAAGACACCAAGGAGGCGCGCTTTAAGGTTATCGACCGGGATGAGTGGAATACGGAGGCGGACGACCTGGGAACCAAGGGAATATGTGGTTCCGGGATAATTGATATCGTCCCGCAATTATACGCCGCCGGAATTATCGACTACACCGGGCGTTTCAAAAAGGATCTGGAGACGCCGCGTTTTCGTGTTGCTGAGGATGGACCAGAGTTTGTCATCGCCTGGGCAAAGGAAACCTCCATCGACCAGGATGTCGTAATTACTCAGGGGGATGTAAGGAATATCCAGCTGGCCAAGGCGGCCATGTATGCTGCCGCCAAACTCATGATGCGCCACCTGGGTACGGACAAGCTGGACAAGGTCATCCTGGCCGGCGCCTTCGGCAGTTACATTGACAAGACATCGGCTGCCTGCCTGGGCCTTTTCCCCAGCTGCGAGCTGGAGAACATTCAAGCGGTGGGAAATGCCGCCGGGGACGGCGCCCGCATGGCTCTCCTTAATATAGACAAAAGAACCGAAGCCGACGAAATGGCAAGGCAGGTGGAGTATATAGAACTGACCGTGGAGCCGGACTTTGAAAAATCCTTCAGCAAGGCCATGTGGCTGCCTCACATGAAGGATGATTTTCCTTACTTAAATCACCTTCTTCCTGAAAAGGAAGCGAAGAAATCAGAGAAAGGGGGTAGGTAAATGCTATTATATGACCGGGAACAGAAGGTTTGCAGCATCGGTGGCATCAAGGTTGGCGGCCAACCGGGGGAGCACTCTCCAGTTGTAATCGGCAATATGTTCCAGAAGGGGGACACCCTCATTGAAAGCCGGAAGGAGCGCAAGTTCAACAAGGTAGAGGCTACAGAGCGGATACACGAGATGGAACGCCTTTCCCAGGAAACAGGTGTACCTGGCTTGGTAGCCATGGTCGCCAACTCCCCAGATGAAATAAAGACCTATGTGGACTTTTTTACCAGCGTAACTGAGATGCCTTTTGCCATTGATATATGGATGCAGAAGACAAGAGTGGCTGGAGCACGCTATATAGCCGAGCTAGGGCTCCAGGATCGCTTCCTTTACAACAGTATCACTCCCTGGGATGAGGATATTGAAGGCCAGGTGGCAGAACTCAAGGAACTGGGTATAAAGCATGTGGTAGTGCAGGCCTTCGATGTGGAGGACAAAGGACCCAACGGAAGAGTCAAGGCACTCCAGAAGCTGTTGCCCCTGGTGGAGAAGGGGAATTTCCAGAGTATCTTGATAGACACGTCGGTGATGAGTTTGCCCTTTATCGCCTTCTCCTTGGTTGCCAATCGCCTCGTCAAGCAGAAATTTGGATTACCGGTGGGTTGTGCCCCCTCCAACGGCACCTATATGTGGAGGAAATCTGCCGGCGACGTAGGCAAAAGCCGGTTCCCAATGGTGGATGCGGCTATAGAGGCGATAACCGCTATAGGAAGCGACTTTATTTTCTACGGACCTATGACCGGCAGCACCAGGGTCTTCTCCGCAGTGGCAGCGGCTACCAGCCTGCTGTCTACCCTGGGTTATACAGAGGGCCTCCCCTTACCTAGCGGAGATCAACCTTTGAACAAGCTCTTCCCTGAGACGGTAGAGCAATTATTAAAGGAGGAAGGAAAGGAGTCATAATGGCAACAGAACTCAATTCTAAAGAGCGTGTCCTCAAGCTTTTCAACAGGGAGAAGATAGACCGCATCCCGGTCTTCAGTGGTATGGGGAACGTAACGGTACACGGACTTAAAAAATATGGCTGGAAATTCGCTGACATCCATACCGACGCAAATAAAATGGCGAAAATGGCGGCATCCACTTACCAGTTATTTGGCTTTGAATGTGCCGTCGTGCCCTTTGATATGGGGATTGAAGCCGAGGCTCTGGGTTGTGAGATAAACTACTACGGTCACCGTGACGGTATCCTCTACCCCACCATATCAAAGAAAGTCTCCGAGAAGGTGGCGGACGCGGATGTTCGTATACCCCCGGATCTAGCCAAGGCGGGCAGGATACCTCTGGTGACGAAAGCGATTCGCATCCTAAAAGAAGAAGTGGGTGACCAGGTAGCCATAGGCGCCTGGACTTTGGGACCCCACTTGGTAGCGGCGCAGATTATTGATATGGCTGACCTGTCCAAGCAGATGTTTAAAAAACCTGATATGGTTAATAAGGTGCTAGACATTACGACTGACATGATCATCTCGTTGGTCAGAATTTATAGGCAAGCCGGTGCCGACTATATAACCATCCGCGAGATGGGAGCGGGGGCGGACATATTAAGCCCCGCCATATTCAAGAGCCTGGTAGTCCCTCATCTACAGCGAGTCTTTACCAATATAGAGTCGCCCAACGTGCTGCATATATGTGGTTCTACCGATGAAATCATCGACTTAATGGGGCTCTGCGGGGCAGACGCCATCTCGGTGGAGGAAAGGAACCATGTGGCTGAATCTCGAAAGAAGTTGGGATCCGATGCCTACATCTTTGGCAATATAGCCGGCTATAATACAATGGTAGTCGGGAAGCCTGCTGATGTCGATAGGGATGTGAAAGAAGCTATCGCTAATGGTATCAATGCCGTATGGCCAGGATGTGATGTCTGGCCGGAGGCGCCCAAGGAAAACTGGGAGGCACTAGTGGCAGCGACCAAGAAATATGGTAGGCTGGATTAATCGCGGTTATAATATGAATGAATAGCCAAGAATCCGATAAGGGAGACTTTGGAGCGATAAATGGGGAAGATGAAGGCCAAGGTGTGAAAGCAAGGTCATTGTCTTCACGGGGGCAGGTAAGGGT
>CAZLCQ010000054.1:0-6113 GCA_964557995.1 uncultured Dehalococcoidales bacterium | reverse complement strand
TCCTGAGAGGGATGGAGCTCATGGGTTCCTTCGGTTATGTCCGTGAAAACAACTACGAGAAATATTATCGTGATTCTGCGGAGGCGAAAATAGTCTTAGGTGGCGTGCAGTATGGTCTATTTACGGTATGCCGGCAGTTTTATGACCTGGACTACTCTTCGTTTGGCTCGGGAAAGCTTCGCAAGCCAGCCTGATTCCAGGCCTGCCTCTTTAAGTCGGGCTCGTGATGCAAGTCACCACCGGCCGAGCAAGGGATTATTCTGGCTATTCCAGGGACACCATACTAGCTGGGCTCACTATAAGCTACGCATCATGCCCCCCAGAATTCCACCGCAATGAGATTGCACATTCGTGATTAATATGCAATCTCGCCACATCCGACAAAAGGCTAGCCGGATGACTGTGCATATTCTTGCTGAACTGCTGCTTTCGTGGAGATGTGGGGTCGGGGATATCTATGAGTAGTTCTACCGGCAATTGCACACTCCCACCACTGGATGGTAACCCCTCCGTTGACAGGTGAGTGGCGAGTTGATATATTGAGGATTCAGAACAAAGAACCGAACTCCTACGGAATAGCCGATAATACCGGAGATTGAACGGAAGAAATCAGAATTGGGTAGCTCAATTTACTCGACGGAGCCCCCTAAAGTCAGGCAATTGTAGACCTGTAGCGCCGAAGGGCTTCCCAAACGCCCCAAAATTCAACGCAAAACCAGAAAATCGTAATATATATCTTCTTAACAGGATTTTAACATGATTGGCATAATATGAAGATAAGACAAAGATGATGAAAGGAGGTGAGGAGTCGCAATTCTAGGAGGGAAAGTTTATTTAACGTAGCAGAACCAAATCATGAATCAAAGGAGGGATGTGTATGGTTTGACGACGGAAAGAAGTGATCCAGTTTTTGAAAAATCTTAGAAAGGAGGAGAAACAGTGAAGAAAGCACTTTTTATCACGTTAGCAGCGGTTCTGGCCCTGAGCATTGGTCTGGTCGGCTGTGGGGGCGAAACAGTACCCCCGGAGGGGCCAGACAGCATCATGATTGGTACCGTCAGGGACTTAGACGAAGACCAGTTTATTTTTGATTGTTACCATGGCGGACCAGCTATGCGGTGGTTCGTTAATAAAGTCAATGCCGAGGAAGGGGGGATCTATCTGAGCAAATATGACGAAACGGTGCCCCTGGAACTGGTGGTAAGAGACTTCAGCCTTGCGGCATGGGACATGGCAACCGTAGCACAGGGATTGATAGATGATGGGGCTGACGTCTTGTTTGGCGGCCCGAGTACCGATAGTATCTACACGCTGGCCCCTGTAGCCAACGCAAATAGTATCATCATCTTGACCCTCGAGGGCGGTGCCAGCAAGATGGTTTGGGAACATGAAGACTACATAGACCAGTGGCCCTACGTGTGGGTCAACCTGAGCTTTGCCAACTGGTACGAGATACCAGTCCTGAAAGGCATGATGGACGCAAAGGTAACCGCACGTGACCCGATTGCATACGTAACCTACATTGGAGGGCTAGGGGCCGAGCACGGCCTGGAATATAAACAGACAACCGAGGATGAATTTGGTGCAGCGAATGTCCTTCCTGCGGGTGGGGTCCAACACTCGTTTATGATGGAGCAGGGCGAAGCAGACACGATAATCCAGAACGCTATGACTGCTCTGGGAGACCCGGCGCAGCCGAATTATGACATCTTCTGCGCTTATACCTATCCCTGGAATGTGGCGTCCCTTTTCATAGCAGCCCAAACCTTCGGCTTCAACCCGCCGGCTATGATATTCGGACCGGGCTCCAGCCAAGGGTACTTCCCAGTACAATGGGGCAGTGCTGCAATAGAGGGAATACTGTCCTTCGGGACTTCCAATGCGAAGACAACAGTCAAGGTCGGGACGCCGACGATATCGATGGCTGACCTGTATGATGAAATAGGAGCTCAGATCGATGACGACTGGGAAAATTACACTTCGGTATGTCCGAACATATTTGGGGCGGCCGCTGGGACTGAGGTGCTGGACTTCTGGGGCCAACCCATCTTCGAGGCAGGATTTTCGATGTGGAAGGAAGCCGTAGAGGAGGTCGGGGAGCTCGACAACACGGCTATAAGAGATGCCATGGCCTCATTTAGCGCCTCAAATCCGGCTTCAACCTGCTTCGGCGATACCTGGTACAGAGTATTCGGAAATGGCTACGGTGGTGGAATTGTGGACTACCTGTGCAAAACGGGTCAGATTGGCCAGTGGCAATCCGGAATTTTCGAAATCACCGGCTATGACGGGATCAATGCGGAGCTTCCGAATTACGACGCTACGGCAGACTTCATGTACCCCATGACTGACCTGTGGGCGTGGCTCGCGGCCTAAGACTCTATTAGACAGAGAGTAGACAGAAATCAGAAGGAGTCTAGAATAGAAGACGGGCTGTCTAGAAAGATATGGGGAGAGTTCCCCGGGGTGTCTTTCTAGACAGTCTGTCCTTTGCGTGCGTGTGATAACCGATAGAGAATAGGTATAAGAAGCCGGCGTTATGGCTGAGAGAATTCTACCGCTAATCATAGTTGGGATATTTCAAGGCAGCGTATATGGCTTGCTAGCCATGGGGTTAAGCCTACAGTATGGCGTTTGCCGGGTGCTAAACATTACTCATGGCGAATTTGTTATGCTGGGGGCCGTGCTCACCTTTACCCTCAGCGGGTTAGGGATTAATCCGCTGTTGGCACCGGTTATTATCGGTCCTGTTTTGTTTGGCGTCGGCTTTTTGCTTCAAGCAACTCTGTTCAGAGGTCTTAAAGCCCGGGCGCCATCACCGGCCGCCTTCGAGGGCAACGCTTTGCTAGCCGCCTTCGGTGTCATGTACATCATCCAGTACATAGCCCGAATAAGATGGGGTGGCAGGTTAATGCCATCTTATTATCTAAACGATATAGTGTCGTTTCTGGGGATGGACTTTGTCAGGAATCAAATCGTAACCTTTGCAATCGCTCTAGCCCTGGGCGTTGCTGTTTATCTTTTCTTGAGCCGTTCCCGCATGGGAAGAGCGATCAGGGCCACGGCGGAAGATCCGGGGACGGCGGGACTGATGGGAGTAAATACGAATATAATTCTGGCTTTCTCTTTCGGGTTGGGTGCATTGCTAGCGGGCACTGCCGGCACACTGGTAAGCATGAAGACCGCAGTTAGCACAAGCATGGGCTTTTCAAATACCGTAATCGCCCTCATTGTGGTCGTCCTGGGAGGACTGGGCAGTGTCCCGGGCAGTTTTGTTGGCGGAATCGTAATTGGTATCGTGTCCCTGCTGGTTGCTGGCTTATGGGAGCCGATTCTTACCGTGCCTGTTTATTACGCAATGCTCATGGTCCTGTTGCTGGTCAGACCAACGGGTATTTTAGGGAAGAAATAAAGCAAAAATGGATATAACCCGATTTATATCAACACACAGAAAGTTACTCCTGGTGGGATTCCTCGTTCTAATCTTGATCTTCATAATTACCAATCCTCTATATGCTGCGGAATCTGATGTCCGCGTGCTGACCACCGTACTCATGTATGTCGTGCTAGCGGTGAGCTGGGCTATCTTTTCCGGCACTACCGGTTACATGTCATTAGCGCCGGCGGCATTCTTTGGTCTTGGCATATATACTATGGCCCTGCTGCAGAAAGAATTGCCTTTCTTCCTCATTATACCTATCGGGGGTCTCGTAGCCTTTGCATTTGCCCTTCTGGTCGGCCTGGTGACCCTGAGGCTGCGGGGCATATACTTTGCTATCTTCACCTTTGGACTCGTTGTATTCATGACCGAAATTATCCAATATCTGGAGACTAGACTATACAATAGGCATGGTTGGGATATCACTCCGATAGATAGCGAGATTCTCCTTTACACGATATTCGGCCTGGTAGTGGTGACGGTGCTCGCTGCTTATTTTATCAGGCGTTCCAGATACGGCCTGGCCCTGCTGAGCATCGGCGGAAACGAGGAAGCGGCGGAACACATGGGCATCAATACTACTAGGACGAAGGTCCTCATCTTTGCCATCAGCTCTGCTTTCATGGGGGCGGCCGGGGTAATCACAGCGCCTAGCCTTATATATGTTAACGCCAATATTGCCTTCAGTCTATTCTATTCTTTCATGCCAATCTTGATGGCTGTCTTTGGCGGCATGGGGCAGCTTTATGGTGTGATAGTAGGTGCCCTTATTTTCGGTTACTTAGAGAAAACGCTAAGAGCTCAACTGTATAGCTATTTTATGCTCGGTTTTGGTATTATATTGGTAGCGGTCATCTTTTTCCTGCCCAATGGAATAGCAGGGCTCGTACCGATGTTGCAGGAGAAGCTAGGGGGAGTGATACGGAGGTTACGGAAAGGAGGCCAGGGAGAGCAACATGCCGATACTTGAAGGGCAGGGCGTAACCAAGTATTTTGGGGGGTTGGCGGCGGTATCTGATGTTGACTTCCATGTTGACCAGGGCGAAATCCTGGGTCTCATCGGTCCCAACGGAGCAGGCAAGACAACGCTGTTTAATTTAATATCGGCGGCTCTGCCTATTAGCTCAGGGGAAATAAGATTTAAAGGCCAGAAACTCAACGGCTTAAAGCCCCATCAAATCTGCCAGATGGGGGTGTCCAGGACGTTTCAAGAAACGAAAGTCTTCGGCAATATGCCGGTCCTTCAGAATGTACTGGTGGGGGCATTTTTCGGGACGCCAACCCGTGTGTCAGGGGCGGCCGCCGCCAGGGAAGCCGCCCAGTCATTAGAGTTTGTGGGACTGTCGGCGCTGAGCACGACTCCAATTCAGGACTTGACCCTGGGCAACCAGAAGCGGGTCGAAGTAGCCAGGGCGCTAGCCACCAAACCTGAACTATTGTTGCTCGATGAACTAATGGCCGGTCTAACCCCCGCAGAGGTAGGCGAGGCCATGGAGCTGGTGACCAAAATTCGAGACAGAGGGATTACCATTCTTATGGTTGAGCATGTCATGAAGGCAATCATGGGTATAAGTGAGCGGGTCATGGTGCTCCACCACGGTGAGAAGATTGCTGAGGGGACACCACAGGAGGTTGTCGCCAATGAGACAGTCATCGAGATATACCTTGGAGAGAAGGCCCATGCTGGAAGTTAGCAACCTGAATGTCTTCTACGGCAAGTCTCAAGCCTTGCGGGGCCTTTCTTTAAGAGTGGATGAGGGAGAGATAGTGGCTCTGGTGGGCGCCAATGGCGCCGGTAAAACGACGTTGCTTAATACTATATCCGGCTTGCTACGTCCAGCTTCAGGTAATGTGGAATTTCTGGGTAAGAGAATAGACAGGCTGGCACCTCATAAGATCATGAAACTGGGTATTTGTCAGATACCGGAGGGCAGAAAACTCTTTAGTGACATGACAGTAGGGGAAAATCTGGAGATGGGTGCGTATTCCTCTGCAGCCGGGAAGCGGAAAGAAGAGACGCTGGAGCAAGTCTATCAAGTTTTCCCGGTGCTGAAGGAACGACGAAAGCAATCAGCTAAGAAACTGAGCGGCGGTGAAGGGCAAATGGTGGCCATAGGGCGGGGCTTAATGTCCAATCCCAGACTGTGCATGTTTGATGAGCCGTCGTATGGTCTGGCACCCAAATTATTCTCAGAAGTCCTCGAGGTCATAAAGCGGCTGCGTGAGCAGGGAATTACCATCTTCCTGGTTGAACAAAACGTCCGAAATACTCTTGAAGTAGCTGACCGGGCATACGTGATAGAAAATGGGCAGATTGTCTTAGAGGGCAACGGCAAAGACCTTCTGCAAAATGAACAGATAAAGACAGCCTATCTAGGGATATAGCTTAACTGGTGTGAGGCGCCCACCCCTGAACAATGTCAAATGACAAAGCCCGAATGCCAAATGAAGCTCGAAACTCCAATGACAAAAAGAAGTAGTTATGGCACTCAATCATTTGGATTTTGACATTTGGGTTTGTTCAGGATTTGGTGTTTGGGATTCAAGATTCTAAGATAGGCTGTTTGAAAGAAGGAGGCAATGTATGGCACGAGGCTATATGGGAAAAATTCTGTTTGTGGACCTTTCCAAAAACAAGCTAAGGGATGAGGCGCTCGACGAAAAGCTTTGCCGC
>CAZLCQ010000053.1:0-6165 GCA_964557995.1 uncultured Dehalococcoidales bacterium | reverse complement strand
AGCTTTGAGATGGCTACTAGTGATACACCTTTCATCGTTTTTGAAGAAGATTTTACGGGCATCGCTAGCGGCAATCTCCCACCCGGATGGACTAGAAACTCATCTCTTTGTCGCGTCTACAATTCCAATCATGCGTTGGGGTCAGTGCCGGAATTGGGACTCGGTTGCGCACCGGATTCCAGTATCTATCTGGATTACTACGCAGCTACGCCTTCCATCGACGCTACTACTACCAGCGCACTGAATCTGTCCTTTGGGAGTTTCTTCTCGCTATACGGGGACGATCCAACTCACCCTTACACATACGTAGTGCAGACGTCAGACGATTATGGAGCGACCTGGACAACTGTTCTCGAAGAGAGCCCGACGCTTGCAACCTACCCGAGTGGTGAATTTCAAAGGACAGAGAGCATAGACATAAGCGCTTGCGCCGGACAGACAATCATGATCCGCTGGCGCCTCTACGGGTATACCTGGTGGATGAATGCCTGGCACATAGATGATATTATAGTGACCGGATCTTGAGTTCCTTGTCTCTTCGTCAGCAGGGCATCCAATTGCCAACGAATTCCGCCTTTTGTTACCAGAAGATAGATTCGCTTTCAAACGTGCAGGAACTGAGGGTGAATTGACCCTGGAATTTGGAGACTAGGGCTCAATAACACTGAGCTGCCCTCCCCTGACCCAGCGTAATCAACGAAAGAATACCCCTGGGGCGACTCGAACGCCCGACACGCGGTTTAGGAAACCGCTGCTCTATCCTCTGAGCTACAGGGGCACAAAGCTAAAGATCAGTTGCTGCTTACCATAATGCTAGGAACTGGCGTAGATTTGGCGTAAATTTCGCCAGGCGCCCCGTTCTTTCCTACCGGCAAAACTTCGTCCAATAACGCCGCAGCATCTGATTGCATACCAGCCATTATATGCGAATAGGTGTCCACTGTAAACGCTAAGCTGGCATGGCCCAGGGCTTCCGATATAATCTATGATGATTGATTTGAGAATGGCTCACCGGCCAACAGTATTGTTTCTACCGTTATTCAAGGCTATAATTGAATTGAGATGAGGTTGAAGTGAAGAGGCTGGTCACTGTAATCATCCTTGCATTCGTTCTGCTTGTATCAATCCTGTTATGCTGGATGATTGCAGGTTGTACAACTGGACAGGTGACGGTTAAACCGAGTTCGTTGGAGGATAGCTATTTCCCGTTGCTAGGGAACGAAGGTTACGATGCTTTGCATTATCATCTCGATATTACCCCTGATTTTGATGCGGAAACGCTGGATGCAACAGTTGAGATTAAGATGCAAGCGACGCAGAATCTCACCGAATTTAATTTGGATTTTTGGGGATACACGATCACGGATGTAACAATTGAAGGGCAGTCGGTCAAGTACGGGCGCGACCAGGGCGAGTTGATGATCATTCCAAATGATCCGATTGCGATAGGGGACACGTTCGAGGTAACTGTTGCATATAATGGCAAACCGCGAGAAGGGATTCCGGAGGATGTATTTTATCTTAATCCAGAATTCTTGGCATCGGCTGGCTGGGTATTTCATGCAGGGGGATCCTTTGTAACGAGTGAGCCGCGTGGTGCGTCATTCTGGTATCCTGTGAACGATCATCCAAAAGATAAGGCAACGTATAGCTTTTCGATCACCGTGCCAGAGCCATATGTAGTGGCGACCAATGGCGAACTCATCGAAGTGATTAATGACAATGGAATGCTGACCTATAAGTCGGTGTTGAATGACCTGACAGCAAGCTATCTTGTGACAGTCCATACAGGTGATCTGATACTAGATGAAACAAGAAAAGAAGGACAAGTACCGATTCGGAATTATTTTGCAAGTCGGCATTTTGACCGAGCAAGACCCATATTTGAAGATACATCAGAGATGATCACGTTCTACGAAGGTATTATTGGAGAATACCCGTTTGATGTATATGGTAGTGTGGTCGTAGATTTTGATCTGCCATTTGCGCTTGAAACACAGACTCTATCTACCTATGGCACATGGATTCTAGAGGATTCTGTACGGACTGATATCTACCTGGCACATGAATTGGTGCATCAGTGGTTTGGTAATAGCGTGAGTCTTGCGCGCTGGCAAGACATCTGGTTGAATGAGGGCTTTGCAACGTACTTGTCGCTCATGTGGGCCACTGAAATTTATGGAGATGATGTTACGCAAAGTGTATTGAATGATTGGTATGCTCAGATTGCCGATCCTGATTTCATGAATACGGCTCCGGATGCCATTGGCGATCCGAGCGCCGAGAACCTATTTCATGGCGCAGTATACTGGCGTGGCGCTTTGACACTTCATGCCTTACGTCAGCGTGTGGATGATGAATTGTTTTTTGACATGATCCGCACATATTTCCAACGTTTCAAAGATAGTAATGCAACTGTTGAGGATTTTATTGCGCTAGCGAACGAAGTCAGTGGTGAGGATTTGACTGATTTGTTTGATGTGTGGCTGTATCAGAAGGTTGTGCCACAAATCGAAGGGTTGCCCTTTGGAGATGATACGTCATAATCTCTTGGTTGAGCCATGATTAGGGAGCATATATGCGTTCAAAAACACCTATGGCGTAAGATTGGCGTAAAAATGTTCGGGACGCGGTGAGACACAATGGGACCTTACGAAGAAAACGGGATTTCGGCAATTAGCACAATAGTCGTGTTTTCTACGTAATGGGACCTTTGGCTTGGAATTAGAAAACCGCTGCTCTATCCACTAAGCTACAGGGGCGCGCTTGTACCACAATCTTGGGTGTGGCGGAATCTCCAATAAGCCTTGGATTGTTATGTCAACCACCAGCCTTAACTGCATTCACTTGAAGGCGCTTCAGTACCTTGCCTTGCCTTGCCTTGCCTTGCCGGAGGGCACTCCAGTCAGCCATCCAAAACTCTATGGTGGAGATAGGGGGATTCGAACCCCCGACCCCTGCGATGCGAACGCAGTGCTCTCCCAGCTGAGCTATATCCCCGCAGCTCGAATTCTACAAGGATTAGGCTATTCGGTCAAACTCATGGCGCGAAGGCGGTTTAGCCACAAAGCTTGGTCAGTGCAACTTCGGCACCGTTCACAATGGGGTAGGGTATAGGCGAAGGTGTGAAGAAAGGATGCGTTCCATATTGAAACGTAGCAACCGCATCAGCTGTCATCCTGTTCTGTATTAAAGCCGAAAGCACATTGACCACCTCCCCTACTGTCCCGCCGCCACATACCTGTCCACCAAGTATCTGCTGAGTCGCTCTCTCGAATACTAATTTCACTCTGAACTCTGTCGTGCCCGGTATAGAACCTGGGTGCTTATCAGGTGTCTTAACGTCACTTGTCACGACCTCGAAACCTGCTCCTTTTGCCGCCATCTCGGTAAGTCCGGCCAAGCCTACACCCGAGTCTCCTATAATCGTGGCAAAACTGCCAATCACTCCCTCGTTTCTCCTTTTCAAACCAAACAGGTTGGCACCCACTATCCTGGCCTCAGTACAGGCAATAGAAGCGAGCCTCAAGTTGGTGGGTTTCTTAGTGAAGAAGGACTTCTTCTCAGCGCAGTCGCCGACAGCAAAAATATCTTGGTCACTAGTCTTGCCATAGTCATCAACCAATATTCCTTTGGTCTCGCCTATTTTGAGGCCTGCTTTCTGAGCCAACTCAGTATTGGGCCGCACGCCGATACACATGAACACTAGGTCGGCCTTCAGTTCCTCCCCTGTGCTAAGCTTGACTCCTTCAACGTGGTTCTTTCCCAGAATCGCTTCTGCCTGGACTTTTGTCTTCACATCTATCCCGCGTTCTCTCAGCTTGCTCTCTACCACAGAACAGAAATCCTCATCGAAGACAAGCTCAAGGCAGTGAGGCAGCATTTCCACGATAGTGACGTTTAATCCTCTTTTCTTCAATTCATCAGCGAATTCCAGGCCTATGAATCCACCTCCGATAATCACTACATCCTTCACTTTGTCCAATGTCTTAAGCAACGCGTTTATGTAATCTACGTCCTTTATGGCGCAGAAGACATTTTCCAGATCGTTGCCTGGTATGGGAATTATGATCGGCAATCCTCCAACAGCTAACACCAGCTTCTCGTATCCTATGGACTTCCCGCTCGCCGTGGAAACTGCTTTTGCCTCCCTGTCTATGGAAGTGGCTTCGTCAACAATGAAATCAATATTGTTGCCCGTAAGCAATGCGTCGGGTATTATGTTTTTCTCCGGCGTTCCCACAGTGCCGAAAATATATGGGAGTCCGCAGGGGACCAGTACCTGTCCTGGTTTCTCCTTGCGGATGACTGTTACCTTGCTGTCCTTATAGTGCCTCTTGGCTGTTATGCCGACTACGGGGCCTCCGGCGCTGCCTCCTATGATTAGTACATCTGTCTTGTCCATCTTTGTCTCCTGTCTACTTATTTGCTCGTCAGAGCATCGCATTCTAACCCCCCGTTCCCGCCAGAGTCAATGCGTTGTCCCGAGCTTGTCAAACTTGTTATACTAGCTTGGTACCCATGGACTATGAAATCGTCATCGGCCTGGAAGTCCATACTCAGCTACTAACAAAGAGTAAGATGTTCTGTAGCTGCAGTACTGATTATGCCAGCACGCCTCCCAATACCCATGTTTGCCCCGTCTGCTTGGGCATGCCCGGAGTCCTTCCTGTCATCAACGAAAAGGCAATAGAATGTACATTAATGACTGCTCTGGCTTTGAATTGCAGCATACCCGAGGATACCAAATTTGACCGTAAGAACTATTTCTACCCGGACCTGATGAAGGGCTACCAGATTTCCCAGTATGACGCTCCCATTGGAAAGGGAGGTTGGCTAACTGTTGACAGTAACGGAAGCAAGAAGAGAATCAATATCACCAGAGTGCATCTAGAAGAAGATACCGCCAAGTTGCTGCACAGGGGAGACCATAGTCTGATAGACGTCAACCGCTCAGGGGTGCCGTTGATGGAGGTTGTTAGCGAGCCTGAAATCAGTTCGCCCGAGGAGGCCCGGGACTATCTTATGAGGTTACACAATATCCTGCGCTATTTGGGAGTATCCACAGCCAATATGGAAGAAGGAAGCTTCAGGTGTGATGCCAACATAAGCATACGCCCGGTGGATAGCAAAGAGTTTCTGCCCAAGGCGGAAGTGAAAAACATGAATAGCTTTAAGGCAATTTATCAAGCCCTGAAGTATGAAGCGGGGCGACAAAGAAAGGCACTTGAGGAAGGTGGAGAACTGGTGCAGGAGACCAGAGGTTGGATAGAGGAAACGGCGACAACAGTGACCCAGAGAACCAAGGAGTATGCCGAGGATTATCGATATTTTCCCGAGCCTGACTTGCCTCCGCTGGTTTTGGATCGTACCTGGATAGAGGAAATCAGAGCTAGGCTTCCTGAATTACCTGATGCCCGTAGAGACCGGTTTATGACCCAATATGGCCTGTCCTTGTATGATGCTAGTATCCTGACTGGATCCAGAGGCATGGCAGACTACTTTGAAAACTGTGTTAGACTAGCCGGTCCTGGCAAGGCGAAAATGGTCAGTAACTGGCTTCTGGGAGATTTCAGTCGACTGCTTAACGCTACCAACACTGAGATTGAAAATGCTACAATAAGCCCGAAGCATCTGGCAGACATGCTTGCCCTGGTGGATAACGGTGCGATAAGCGGACCGACCGCAAAGGCAGTGCTTGAGGAGATGTTTCAGACTGGCAAGGGAGCCAGCGACATCATCGAAGAGAAGAAACTCAGCCAGATTAGCGATGCCAGTGAAATAAGGGAAGTTGTGAAGCAGGTGATCGCTGGCAATACCGGCGCAGTGGCTGACTATACTTCTGGCAAACAGCAAGCATTGACATTTCTTGTGGGGCAGGTAATGAAAGCTACCAGAGGGAGAGCCAATCCAGGCTTGGTAAAAGAGATTGTTATACAGGAGCTAGGAGGTAAATGAATTGCCTACATATCTTTTGGTCGCTCAGATATTAGTATCGGCAGCCTTGATTGCCACTGTGCTATTCCAGTTACGGGGCGGAGGCATAGGAGGGATATTCGGACAAGCCGACTCGGTCTATCGCACCCGACGAGGGATAGAGAGCACACTTCTGAAGCTGACCATAGTCCTGGTCGTCGTGCTTGTGATTCTGGCTACCTTGATTGC
>CAZLCQ010000052.1:0-6244 GCA_964557995.1 uncultured Dehalococcoidales bacterium | reverse complement strand
GCGAGGAAATGCCCGCATACGGATACAGGATAGACGAACAGGAGTAGCTAATATTCATAGGGAGTAAGCTACCAAACCGGCCTAATACAGGTTGCTCAGTCTCGTCTTCCAGTCTCGCGGAAAATCCACACGAAAGCGATAACGGCGATTATGGACACGATGATGATGACGATCAAGCCCGCTCTGTCCAGGCCACCTGACGCTTGACCGGCAGCATACACTGCAGCGCTCGGTTCCGTCCAGCCTGCCATCCCAACCATCATTCTCCCGATCGAACCCGGCCAGTTTCTCGTCCCGTGCAGACAATACTCCCAGAGCGCATCTATCTACCCAAGATTCCCGCCGTTGCCACCCAGAGTGTCCTTCCTTGTTCTACTTCTTAGGTGGCTTGCTCAGTATTTCGTCTATGATGCCGTATTCCACCGCTTGTTCGGCGCTCAGATAGAAGTCTCGGTCTGTGTCGTGGGCAATCTTCTCTACCGGCTGCCCCGTGTGCTTGGCCAAGATATTACGTATCGTCTCCTGTATCCTCATTATCTCTCTGGCGGCTATTTCAATATCCGCTGCCTGTCCCTGGGCACCACCGGCGGCCTGGTGCAGATGTATAGTACAATTAGGCAAAGCATACCTTTTGCCCTTGGTCCCGGCACAAAGAAGCACGGTACCCATGCTGGCTGCCAAACCGACACAAATAGTGGATACAGGGCAACGAAGAATCTGCATAGTATCGTAAATGGCCAACCCAGCACTGATGATGCCACCCGGGCAATGGACATATAGGTTTATATCCTTTTCCGGGTCTTCCCTCTCCAAATAGAGGAGCTGAGCAATAATAAGATTGGCTATCTGGTCGTTGATCGGCGTGCCCAGAAAGACGATTCTCTCTCTCAGCAACAGAGAATATATGTCGAAAATACGCTCGCCTCGCGCACTGGTTTCCGTCACGGTTGGAATTACTACTTGAGATCTTGTTTCCATTATTCCCCCTTTGTCATATCCTTAGTATTGCCAATAGCTATCTGCAATAGCTGGTCCATCGTCTTTTGAGTACGTAGCGACTGTTCGATTGATTGCTTGAACTGAGGCAGCGAGAAGAACTGTCTTGCCTTCTCCTTGTCCTCGGCGTCGTTGGCAATCTCATCTATCTTATTATCTACCTCGGAGGCACTAATTTCAATCTTCTCCACTTCGGCCAGTTTCCCTAGGACCAGACCTTGCACAAGACGCTTCTTTGCTATAGGACGCAACTCTTGTCTGATTTCCTCCTCCGTTTTGTGGGCCATCTTTACGTAATCCGCTATCTCCTTGAAACCTAGGCGCTGCGCCTCGCTTTTGAGCAGTCCGTCGATCTCTTCGTCCTCCAAAATAGGCGGGTAGTTCACCTCGCTCATTTCCACCAGTGCGTCGAGCGCTTTTTGCTTCAACTCCAAACGGTTTCTAGCCTCAGCTCTAGTCCTCAAACGAGCAGCCACCTTCTCCTTCATGTCTTCCAGTCCGCCGTAGCCGGCACCTTTAGCCAATTCATCGTTAAGCTCCGGCAATTCTTTTTCCTTTATCTCACTGATTGTCACCCTGAAACTGGCTTCCTTGCCGCGCATTTCCGCAATAGGATAGTCGTCCGGAATGGTCAAATTGAAGGTCTTTTCCTTATTCTTTTCAGTCCCCTGCAGGCAAGAAGCGAATCCCGGCACAGGCGAACGCGAGTCCTTGTCCATCTCATACAATATATCTTTGTGATCCAGCCACGGTTTCCCGTCCACGTTGGCCTCGATACTCATGGTAACCAGATCACCCAGCTCAGCCGGGCGGTCTGCGGGCACCCATGCCCCTTGCTCTCTGCGGAACTCGTCCATGGCAGTCGCAACTTCTTTGTCAGTGACATCTATCACCGGGCCAGGATCCAGCTTTATGTCATGGTAATCACCAAGCTTCACTTCTGGTTTGAGAGACACTATAGCCTTGAAGACCAGAGGCTCACTTTGAGTAATCTCTAGTTCCGGTTCCGCAATGGGTTCAAGGTCCTTCGATTGTATGGCTTGCTTGTATAGTTGAGGCACAAGATGCTCCAATGCCTCTTCCAACAGAGCCCCTTTCCCTATGTGTTGCTCCAGAACGACTCTGGGAGCCTTGCCTCTGCGGAAACCAGGTACGGACACCTTCTTAACCAGGTGATGATAAGCCTCATCCAGTGACCTGTCTAACTCACTGGCTTCGGCCTCTATATTGAGAGCTATCCGGCAATTCTCCAACTCTTCCGTGTTTACTTTCATAGCTGATTCCTTCTCACTGCGAACGGAGAACCTCACGTTTCAGCCTAAGGTTGAGCTCATCGAGTTGATGCTTGTCAACATCAGAAGGGCTATCCAGCATCACGTCGACGGCGTTCTGATTTTTGGGGAAGGCGATGACTTCCCTTATGCTCCGCTCCCCCGCCAGCAACATCACTAGACGGTCCAGACCTATAGCAATACCGCCATGAGGCGGTGCTCCATATTCCAGTGCTTCCAAGAAACCTCCGAACCGGCTCTCTGCTTCTTCTCTGCTGTAACCGAGGAGACTGAATACTTTTTCCTGTAGCTGACGATTATGCATTCTAATACTGCCGCTGCCAAGTTCGCAGCCATTGCAGACTACATCATAATGTTGACCGTAGACTCTGGCCGGTTCGCTATCGAGAAGTGCAACATCTTCCCATCGAGGAGCCGTGAACGGATGGTGCATCGGTTCCCAACGATTCTCGGCTTCATTCCACTCCAGAAAAGGGAAATCGACTACGAAGGCGAAAGCCAAGAGGTTGGCATCAGCCAGACTAAGTCGCTGCGCCATCTGGCGGCGTAGTTCGTCCAGTGTCTTGTTGACTATGGCTGGCTTATCAGCCACCATGAGCAGAAGGTCACCGGGTTTTGCCTCGAATCTATCAGCTATCTCCTTCAGTTGAGCAGGGGTCAGATACTTGGCAGCCGCCGATTTCACTTCATCCGGAGTCACCGCCCCCCCGGTAAAAGCCATCGTCACCAAACCTCGGGCACCGCAACCCTTGGCCATGTCTATCAATTCATCAAGTTGATGGCGAGTATAGTGGCCGCAACCAGGAATACATATCCCTCTCACCTTGCCGTTGTTGCCGAGGGCCGACCGGAAAACCTGGAAGTCGGTGTTGGCAGAGATATCGGAAATGTCCTTGATTTCTAAGCCAAACCTTATGTCCGGCTTGTCAGTGCCAAATCTCTCCATCGCTTCTTTACAGGAAAGCCGCGGAAAGGGCTCTACTAATCGCATATCTGGTTTCACAGTCTTGGCAAGGGAACCAAATAGCTCCTCCATGATTCCCAATACATCAGGAGCTTCAACAAAACTCATCTCCAGATCAAGCTGGGTGAATTCGGGCTGCCGATCTGCCCGCAGGTCCTCATCCCTGAAGCAGCGCGCTATCTGGAAATACCTGTCGAACCCGGCCACCATGAGCAGCTGTTTGAGTTGCTGTGGCGATTGAGGCAAGGCATAGAACTTCCCGGGATTGACGCGGCTGGGCACAAGATAATCCCGCGCTCCCTCTGGCGTGCTCTTAATCAGAATGGGTGTTTCAATTTCCACAAAGCCTTTAGCGTCCAGAAAATCACGGATGAACTTCATCACCCTGTGGCGTAGAATGAGATTATCCTTCAGTCTGGTTCTCCTCAGATATAAATAGCGGTTCCTCAGGCAAAGTGATTCTTCAACCTCCTCGTCTTCACTTATGTAAAATGGCGGTGTTTTCGATGCATTAAGAATAACAGCCTCTTTGGCTATAACCTCAACATCTCCACTAGCCAGTTTCCGATTCTCTGTACCTTCGGGGCGGCTGGCGACTTCTCCAGTAACTTGAATCACGTACTCACTGCGGAGTGAACCAGCTAGTTCGTAAGCTTCTTGCGATATCTGAGGATTGAACACCACCTGGACTATGCCTTCTCGGTCGCGCAAATCGATGAAGACCTTTCCACCATGGTCACGACGTCGATGCACCCAGCCGGCCAGAGTGACTTTCCGTCCGGCATGCTCCCTTCTCAGTTCTCCGCAATTATGACTTTTCAGCAAGGACAGGCTCCTACTGTGAATCCCACGAAAATACTCCGATTCTTTGGCGAAACTCGGTGACTGCAATCATTAAGGCCTCCGAGAAATCACAAAACTCTCTGGGCTTGTTTGAGATTGGCCATTATAGCCCATACAAGGGGGGCTTTCAATTGCCTGGGAGGTTGCGGCTACACTAGCTCCCGAAGAACAGAGTATACATCCTGTTGAGGCACATCATCGCGAATTACTGCTTTGCCGATATCCTGTAACAGAACCCAGCGAATTGCCTTTCCCTTCACTTTCTTGTCGAGTTTCATAGCCCTGGTTACCGCGGCAACCCTCAATTTGGAATTGTCTCGTTTCCTGCCACGCCTTCGGTTCGCAGCCTCGGGCTGCAATGACGTGGGCAAACCGAATCTCTGCAGCAGGGCTTTTTGGCGCTGCACCAAAGTTGAAGACAAGAGACCCAGTCGCCGACTCATCTCACCGGCTCCCATCATGCCAATCGCCACTGCTTCGCCATGAAGAAAGCGCCTATACCCAGTAGCTGCCTCCAGACCATGTCCAATGGTATGTCCATAATTCAAAATGGTGCGTTTGCCCGTCCTTTCTTTTTCATCCTGGCTGACGACCCGGGCTTTGATAGCAGCGCTACGCGCAATGGCCGTAGTGAGCAGTTGTGGGTCTAGTTTCCTCATCCTGTCTGCGTTTGTCTCCAGGAATTCAAAGAATTCCCTATCGAGAATCAACCCGTGCTTGATGACTTCGGCCCAGCCCGAGGTCAGTTCACGCCGGGGTAGAGTCGCCAGAGTCTTTGGGTCGGACAAAACCAGGTTGGGCTGGTAGAAAGCACCAATAAGGTTCTTCCCTTCAGGATGATTAATGCCCACCTTACCCCCGATGCTGGCATCAACCATGGCTACCAGACTGGTCGGCACTTGGACCCAGGGCATGCCCCGCAGGAAAGTAGCTGCGGCAAAACCTGCCAGATCACCCACCATGCCCCCACCCAGGGCGATGATGATATCGTCCCGCTCCGCTCGATGATCGACAAGAAAATCATAGATTCTGACAGCGTAGTCCATGCCTTTCGTTTCTTCGCCCGGCGGCACTACGAACTCATTGACCGCAAAGCCAGCGTTTTTGAGGACTCCCTCAACTCGATCCCCGTAAAGAGAAAAGACGTTCTCATCGCTAATTATGGTGACTGTCCCAGATAGAGCAGCTTCCCTCATCTTGTCACCAAGTTTGTCCAACGAACCGTACCCAACGAAGACAGAATAGCTTTGAGCGGCAGTCTCCACCACGCAGGTGACGTCATCATTGACCTTCAATTGCGAGCCTGATTTCCTCTCCCTTGGCGGGCGAGGACTACGGTGAGGGTGAGGACGAGTGCGACGCAGCAATCTCCAAGCCCTTATCCCCTCTTCTGCCACTTCACTGATGCTCAAGCCGTCAGTATGGATTGTCCAATCCGCCTTGGCATAATGTGATTGCCGGGAGGCCTTAAGCTGCCTGATGCGCTCCAGAGGATTATCGACAGCCAAAAGGGGGCGAACTTCAGTCTCAGGATTACGAGCAGCTTCGCGGAACAACCGCTCATAGATTGTCTCGGCCTTGGCCTCCAGACAGATAATTACCCCGCTTCCGGCAAGCAACTCATAGTTCTGCCCATCAACTATGGCACCGCCGCCGATAGCTATGACTGTCTTCTTTTGCTGGCAGGCTTCTCTGATTGTCTCGCGCTCCAGTTCCCTGAATTTGCCCTCTCCCTCCTGGTCGAAGATCTGGGCGATAGGTTTGCCAGCTCGTCTGACTATTTCGTCATCTGTATCCAAGAAACCCCAATTCAATCTACGGGCTGTCTCTCTGCCCACCAGGGATTTGCCGGTGCCTGAGAAACCTGTGATCACTAGATTGGTTGTCTGCCTGTCCGTTTTCATCAGCTATATTTGTCAGTATATTGAAAAACCCAGACCGGGGCAACAATCAGCTTCGGACGAAATTGATTGCCGCTTGTCATACTAACCAGTGGTTTTCCTGGGCAAACGAGATGCCCCACATCTCGAGCATCTAGTTGATGATCGGTCGGGCCAAGTACGGAGCATACTGTAGCAATGCACACTCATCTTTGCGTGCTCCGTGGCGATAAGGCGCATCCAAAAGGAAAGCGCCAGACACTCTGCCA
>CAZLCQ010000051.1:0-6278 GCA_964557995.1 uncultured Dehalococcoidales bacterium | reverse complement strand
CCACCGAAGACCAAGCTCTGGAAGAGGAACTCAAACACGATGAAAAGGAGCGTGCTGAGCACATCATGCTGGTTGACCTGGGGCGCAACGATATCGGCAGAATCAGCGAGCCAGGCACGGTCGAGGCAACTCAGCTTATGGATGTGGAACGCTACTCACATGTAATGCATCTGGTATCACATGTTCAGGGCAGGCTCAGGCCGGGACTTTCGCAGTTTGATGCTCTCCGCGCTTGCTTTCCTGCCGGCACTGTTTCCGGTGCTCCCAAAATTCGGGCCATGGAGATAATCACCGAACTCGAAAAGGAGAAAAGGGGACCCTACGCCGGCGCAGTGGGCTACTTCGATTTCTCGGGCAATCTGGACACCGCCATCACAATACGTACCATTGTCATCAAGAATAACGTGGCCTATATCCAGGCAGGCGCCGGCATCGTCGCAGACAGCGTCCCTGAGCGTGAATATCGGGAGAGCTTGAACAAGGCCCAAGCACTACTTTCTGCTATCGACCAGGCAGAGGCCAGCCAGTATGCTTTCACGCGTTCGGTTTGGTCGTGAGCAACTAAGAGTGAAGCGAAGAGGGAATTGTTGAGCGGTTTTCCCAAGCAAGGAGCACAGCAATGATAAAAGAAGCCATCGAAACAGTGGTCAACGGTCGCTCACTGACCTTTGAGCAAGCGGCATCCATAATGGGGGAGATAATGATTGGCGAAGCCACGCCAGCCCAGGTTGCCGCCTTTGTCACTGCACTGCGCATTAAGGGGGAGACCGTAGACGAGATTGCCGGTCTAGCCACCGTCATGCAGGCCAGGGCAACAGCAGTGGAAGTCACTTCGCCCGTCGTTGACACTTGCGGGACAGGGGGAGATGGTTTCTGCAGTTTCAATATCTCCACAACTGCCATCTTTGTCGTCGCTGGCGCCGGACTCAAAGTGGCCAAGCATGGCAACAGGGCGATGTCCAGCCGCTGCGGTAGCGCGGATGTTCTGGAGGCACTGGGTGTGCGGATTGAGCTTGGAGCCGAGGCGGTCGCCCGATGCATTGAAACAGTTGGCATCGGATTCATGTTTGCTCCCAATTTTCACCCGGCCATGAAATATGCCGCTGCACCCCGACGCGAAATCGGAATTCGTACTGTGTTCAACATTCTCGGCCCCCTCACTAATCCTGCCGGAGCCAAGTTCCAGGTCATCGGTGTTCCTTCAAAGGAACTGGGCGAGAAGATCGCCTCAGTTCTCCACCGTCTGGGCACAGAGCATTCACTGGTAGTACACGGCACAGACGGCATGGATGAGATTTCCATTAGTGGGAAATCTCTGGTATGGGATATCAATCAACGTCAAGTATCGGCACCTTATGAAGTCCTCCCTGAGGATTTGGGGTTTATGAAGGGCAGCGTGACACAAATAAGGGGAGGAACAGCCCGGCAAAATGCCAGGATACTGCGGGGCATACTGGGCGGCGAGGTAGGAATAAGACGGAACACAGTCATCATGAATGCTGCTGCGGCGCTCGTGGCTGGCAACAAGGCGTCAGACCTCAAAGAAGGTGCTTGTATTGCTGAAAAGACCATCGACAGCGGACAGGCTCTGGCCAAACTCGACGAGCTAGTTGAGTTCAGCCACAGCTTGAGTAAGAAGCAGGCGGTAGCCAGGAGTCAGTAGTCAGTTTTGGCTGAGAAAAAGGAAATGCTGGACAAAATCATCGCCCAAAAAAGGGAAGACGTGGAGAAGAAAAAGAAGGTAGCTAGCATGCCTTATTTGCAGGAGCGCATTGCTGGCCAGAAGCCGCCGCTTGACCTGGCCCCGGCTCTCAAGGGCGACCATATTCGCCTGATTGCCGAGGTGAAGAAAGCCTCTCCATCGAGGGGATTGCTGAGCCCCAAGCTCAACCCCACTGAATTAGCCCGGACTTATGCCGAAGGTGGCGCGGCGGCTATCTCAGTGCTCACCGAAGTAAATTACTTTATGGGTAGTATTGAGCACCTGGCAGCAATCAGAGGAGCGGTTGAACTTCCATTGCTGAGAAAGGATTTCATCTTCGACTCTTATCAGATATATGAGTCCCGTGCCTATGGCGCCGATGCTTTGTTGTTAATCGCAGCCATTCTCAGCCAGGGACAGCTCAAGGAACTGGTCTCGCTGAGCCGCAGCCTTGGTTTGAGATGCCTGGTCGAAGTGCACAATGAAGGCGAGGTGGAAATGGTGGTGCTCAGTGAAGCGGAAATCATCGGAATCAATAATCGAGACCTCCGTACCTTTGCCGTTGATATCAATACCACCCGCCGCTTACGACCGCTTATCCCCAAAGAGAAAATCGTAGTTAGCGAGAGCGGCATCAAAACCCGAAACGATATAGAGAAGCTGAGGAAATGGGGAGTTGATGCTGTACTTGTTGGCGAGGCTCTGGTTACGGGCAATGATGTCATGGCCAAGATGAAGGAGTTGCTATCGTGACTCGTGTCAAGATCTGCGGGATTAGGGATGAGACCCATGCTCTAGCAGCGGTTGAGGCTGGTGCCGATTTCATCGGATTGGTGCTGGCCCCCAGTAAACGCCAGGTAAGCCCCGCACAGGCCCGTGAGATAGCCGATGCCGTGAAAAAAAGCAGCGCTGCCACAAAAGTGGTCGGTGTCTTTGTCAATGCACCAGTTTTTCAGATAAATGAAATCGCCGATTTCTGTGCTCTAGATGTGATCCAGCTAAGCGGCAATGAATCCTGGGAGGATTGCCGAGAGATTGCCAACCCGGTTATCAAAGCAATCCGAATAGGCCGACAATCCCCCGAAGACATCTGCGCCGAACTGTCCGCTGCCAGCAGATTACTTGCCCGACGAAGATTTGTCACCCTACTTGATTCGGAAGTTGAAGGCAAATATGGTGGAACGGGAGAAAGCTTCAACTGGGGCCTGGCTCAAGAGGTAGCCAGGAGATTTCCAGTCATTATCGCCGGTGGGCTCGATCCGCAGAATGTAGCCATACTAATCAAGACAGTGTCGCCCTGGGGAGTTGATGTCTCCACAGGTGTAGAGAGTAATGGTCTAAAAGATGCTTCAAAGATTAGGGCCTTCATCGAGGCAGTTAGGTCAACACAGTAATGTGATACATTATCGACACAGAGGGGGGATGGTCAGATGCTTGTTGTTATGAAAAACGATGCTACCGAAGTGCAAGTACAAGCCGTCATTCGTGAGATTGAGAGCTTGGGCTACCGTGGCATTCCAATGCCAGGCGCTCAGCGAACTGCTGTTTGCATCGTAGGAAATACAGGGCCGGTTGAAGATTCGAGGTTACTTTCGTTAAATGGGGTAAAAGAGACTATCCGTGTAACTAAACCTTATAAACTTGTCAGTAGAGAGACTCATCCGCAGTCTACGATTATTGCTATTGGCGATATCAAGATTGGTGGAGAGGAACCGGTAATAATGGCCGGGCCCTGCGCTGTGGAAAGTGAAGAACAGGCACTAACAATCGCACACCTAGTGAAGCAGTATGGCGCACAGATATTTCGCGGAGGTGCCTTCAAACCTAGGACATCACCCTACAGTTTTCAAGGATTGGGAGAGGAAGGACTGAAGATACTGAAGAGAGTCCGTAGTGAAACAGGCCTACTAATCGTATCCGAGGCCACTGACCATACAAATATTGAAGTTGTCGAACAGTACGGTGACATTATTCAGATCGGGGCTAGGAACATGCATAATTATTCGCTGCTACGCCGTGCCGGTCGTGCCTCGAAGCCAATCCTGTTGAAGCGAGGTTTCGCCGCCACAATTGGTGAGTTATTGATGTCGGCAGAATACATTATGTCTGAAGGGAATACACAGGTCATTCTGTGCGAGCGCGGGATCCGCACCTTCGCTGACAATACTAGGAGCACCCTGGACCTAAGCGCTATACCTTCAATCAAAGAAGTCAGTCACCTGCCTGTAGTAGTTGACCCTAGCCATGCTGCCGGACGAAGGGAGTACGTTATCCCTTTGTCAAAAGGAGCTATAGCTGTAGGTGCCGATGGACTCCTAGTTGAAGTACACCACGATCCTTCGCACGCCCTTTCCGATGGAATGCAGTCCTTGTATCCAGAGCAGTTTGAGAAGTTAATGAGAGAGATAGAGAGTATACGTACGTAACGCCTGCAATGAGAGAAAACGATTAAGATTCGGCCCAGACAGAATGAGGTGTATAGTGCTACCCGATAGTAGAGGCTACTTTGGAGACTATGGCGGCAAGTTTGTACCTGAAACTCTTATGCCGGCCTTAGGCGAGCTGGAGGCAGCTTTTGAAGAGGCTAAACATGACCCGTCTTTCTGGGCTGCATTCGATTCCTTGTCCCATGACTATTCGGGAAGACCGACACCACTCTATTTTGCTGAGAGATTCACCAAGCGTTGCGGTGGGGCGCAAATCTTCCTAAAGAGGGAGGACCTGCTTCATACCGGAGCGCATAAGATAAACAATGCTCTGGGGCAGGGTCTCCTGGCCAGGAGGATGAAAAAACGAAGAATTATCGCCGAGACCGGCGCTGGGCAACATGGAGTAGCCGCTGCCACCATATGTGCCAAATTAGGGCTGGATTGTATTGTCTATATGGGTGAGGAAGATGTGCGCCGTCAAGCCCTCAACGTCTTCCGTATGAAGCTCCTGGGAGCCGAGCTGCGTCCCGTCTCATCGGGCACGAAAACGTTGAAAGATGCCATCAATGAGGCAATTAGAGACTGGGTAACCAACGTAAGAGAGACCTACTACCTTCTGGGGTCAGTGGTAGGTCCTCATCCCTATCCGGTAATGGTGCGCGATTTTCAATCGGTCATCGGCAAAGAAGCCAGGGAACAGATTTTGGCTCGGTGCGGTCGCTTGCCCGACTACATCATCGCCTGTGTCGGCGGAGGAAGCAATTCCATTGGAATCTTCCATCCCTTCGTGAACGATAAGAACGTCAAGCTTATCGGTGTAGAAGCAGCCGGAAAGGGAATCAGGACAGGGAAACACGCCGCCACGCTGGTTGCCGGCACGGTCGGGGTTCTGCATGGAGCGAAATCCTATGTCCTTCAAGATGATGCTGGACAGATTCTAGGAACTCACAGTATTTCTGCCGGGCTGGATTACCCCGGAGTAGGACCTGAGCATAGTTATTACAGGAGTATTGGCCGCGCCACGTATGTGGCAGTAAATGATAAGGAGGCACTGAAAGCTTTCCAGCTTCTCTGCCGAACCGAAGGCATTATTCCAGCCCTGGAACCAGCCCACGCCATATCCTACGCAGCCAAAATGGCAAGCACTTTGGACAAGGAGCAAATTGTTGTAGTCAACTTAAGCGGGCATGGCGATAAGGATATGGATATTGTACGGGAAGCACTGGGGGTAGAGCTTTGAGCCGCATCGCTTCGGCTTTTGCCCGGGCAAAGCACACTGCTCTCATTCCCTACATCACAGTAGGTTATCCCACTGTGGAAACAACCTTGAAGGCGGTGCCTCTTTTCGCCAAAAATGGCTGCGATATTATCGAGCTGGGCATCCCTTTTTCCGACCCCCTGGCCGATGGTGCGACTATCCAGCAAGCAAGCTATGAAGCGCTCAGACGGGGAGTCACCCCCAGCGTCTGTTTTGAAGTGGCTCGCGAGCTGAGGCGGCAAGTGAAAATCCCCCTCGTGTTTATGACTTACTACAACCCTGTGCTCAAGTTCGGGTTGGAGCGATTCTGCTTGAAGTGCGCCGAGGTGGGGATTGACGGGTTGATTATGCCTGACCTCCCGCCCGAGGAAGGAAAAGAACTGGAAAAATCAACCGTGAAGCACAGCCTCGACCTTGTCTATCTTCTCAGTCCGGCTAGCACTGAAGAACGCATCAGGCTGGTGACCAGCAGGTCCAGCGGCTTCATCTACTTGGTTTCGCTGACCGGTGTCACTGGTGCCAGGGATAGACTCCCTGACGAATTGGAAAGCTTCGTAGGCAGTGTGCGAAGGAGGACTGAGAAGCCTCTCTGTGTTGGCTTCGGAGTCTCCACCCCCGAGCAAGCTCGAAGAGTAGCCATGGTCGCGGACGGCGTCATCGTCGGCAGCCGTATTATGCAGTTGCTCGACAAAGATAAATCACTTGAAGATGCCTGCTCTTTTGTCAAATGCCTGAGAGAGGCCCTACTGCAAAAAGGAGGTCAATATGTAGGATACTCAGTTTGACATTATAGCCAAACAAAAATCGAAAGGAGGAAAAATGGAGAAAGGAATCTATTTTCTCGACCAAAAGGATATGCCCACTCATTGGTACAATATTATGGCCGATA
>CAZLCQ010000050.1:0-6387 GCA_964557995.1 uncultured Dehalococcoidales bacterium | reverse complement strand
TTCTCCTCCACCAGGTTTCTCTTCACCGGGTGCTGCTCCACCAGGCGGAGGCTGCCCCGGTTGTTGGTAGGCGGATGCACCAACCTTCTGCAAGGTTTGTGATAGATCTTGCATCGCATTACGAATGGCGTTTACATCCTGCCCTTGGAGAGCTGACTTCACAGCGGCAATCTTGGTATCTACTTCCGTTTTCACATCGGCGGGTATCTTATCTCCATAGTCACGGAGGGTTTTCTCTGCCGTGTAAGCCAGGCTGTCAGCAGAATTGCGTATCTCCACTTCCTCTTTACGTTTAACATCATCAGCAGCATGTTGCTCGGCCTCTCGCCTCATCTTCTCAACTTCGTCTTTGTTCAATCCGCTCGACGCCGTAATAGTAATCTTTTGTTCCTTCCCCGTGCCCTTGTCACGAGCGCTAACATTGAGGATGCCGTTGGCATCTATGTCGAACGTTACTTCAACCTGAGGTACGCCTCGTGGTGCCGGTAGGATGCCGTCGAGTATGAAGCGCCCCAATGTTCGGTTATCGGCCGCCATGGGACGTTCCCCTTGAAGGATATGTATTTCTACGCTCGGTTGGCTATCACTCGCGGTGCTGAAAATCTGGCTTTTTGAAGTCGGTATGGTAGTGTTCCGGGAAATAAGAGGCGTGGCTACTCCTCCCAGCGTTTCTATACCCAGGGTAAGAGGAGTGACATCGAGAAGAAGGACCTCTCCGACTTCACCCTTAAGCACTCCAGCCTGAATAGCTGCTCCCATGGCGACAACCTCATCGGGATTGATTCCCTTTGACGGCTCTTTGCCGAAGAACTGTTTCACTTTCTCTTGAACCAAAGGCATTCTGGTTTGACCGCCGACAAGGAGGACCTCATTTATCTGAGCTGAGGTGAGTCCGGAATCCTTCAACGCCTGGCGGCAGGGCTCAAGAGTCTGGTCCACCAAGTCCATGACCAGCTGCTCCAGTTTGGAGCGGGCCAATTTGACATTAAGGTGCTTGGGCCCTGAGGCATCGGCGGTAACGAAGGGAAGGCTTATCTCAGTCTGCTGCACCGTAGACAGTTCAATCTTCGCTCGTTCCGCCGCCTCTTTGAGGCGCTGCATCGCCATGGGGTCATTTCTTAGGTCTATTCCTTGGTCCCGCTTGAACTCATCGCATAGCCATTCGATAACACACTGGTCGAAGTCATCCCCACCCAGATGAGTATTGCCGCTCGTAGATTTGACCTGGAAGGTCCCCTCCCCTATCTCCAGGATGGAGATATCGAAGGTGCCTCCACCAAGGTCGTAAACTGCAATTGTCCCCTCCTTCTTCTTATCTGCCCCGTAGGCCAAGGCGGCAGCGGTCGGCTCATTGATTATACGAAGGACATTCAAGCCGGCGATTGTGCCGGCATCCTTCGTTGCCTGGCGCTGGCTATCATTGAAATAAGCTGGCACTGTGATCACTGCTTCCGTCACTTTGTCGCCGAGGTAGGCTTCGGCATCGGCCTTCAATTTTTGTAATATCATTGCTGATAGCTCAGGCGGGGTGTATTCTTTTCCACCCATGACTACCTTGACTTCGTTATTAGGACCGCGAGTCGTCTTGTAGGACACGCGGCGTGCGTCCTCCTCGAGAGGTAGCTCCCTCCCTGGTGGTTCTCCCCATTTTCTTCCCATGAAGCGCTTGATGCTGTAAACGGTGTTTTCAGGGTTAACAACAGCCTGACGCTTAGCCACCTGCCCCACCAATCGCTCCCCATTCTTGCTTATTGCCACTATTGAAGGAAACAGGTTGGAGCCTTCCGAGCTGGGGATAAGCTTGGGCTTTCCGCCCTCTACGACGGCAACCTCGCTCAACGTTGTTCCTAGGTCAATACCTACTGCTTTAGCCATATTATCTCTCCTCTGGACTTTCCTCTTGAATCTTATTCTTACTGCCTGCGCCTACCATGACCATGGCAGGACGAAGGAGTTTGTCCCTGAATCTATAGCCCTTGCGAATCTCCTCTACGACTACGCCCTCTTCCCCCTGTAGCTGGCCCGCCGCTTCATGCCAACAAGGGTCAAAGTATTCTCCCTTGGCCTCGATTTCAGCCAGCCCCTGCGCCTCTAGAACGGCTTTGGTCTTATTATAGATAAGTCTTACGCCTTCAGTCCAATTCTGTTCATAAAGCTCTACCGGCAGAGAAGCGAATGCTCTTTCGAAATCGTCCAGGATAGGTAGCAAATCCGAGACAAGCATCCTGTTGGCAGACTCAACTATTTCTGCTTTCTCTTGCTCAGAGCGTTTTATATAGTTCTCGAGGTCCGCCTGACTTCTCTGCCAATTGGCCAGATATTTCTCTGTCTTTTCCTTTTCTTCAGCCAGAGCTGTCCGCAATGTCTCAATATCTTCTGACTGCTCACATTCCGCATCAAGGATTTCGTCATCCTCGGCCAACGCTGCACCTCCTCTAGATGTATTCGGCCACTGAGCTGCTCAACAATGCTGAGAGGCAATTGAGCGAAGAAATGGTCTTAGCGTAGTCCATTCGTTTGGGGCCAATCACTCCCACAATTCCTCTTGCCTTGTCAGGCACTCCGTACCGGCTGGCTAGCAGGCTCAAGTCCTGTAGCGCTGGCTCCGGGTTTTCTTCGCCAATGACCACTTGTACGCCTCCCCTGCTGGATTCCTGGCCAAGCATACTGCTGAGCCAGTCCTCTCCTTCCAGAACTTCCAGGATTTCCAGTACTCTCGGACTGCCGGTAAACTCTGGTTGACTCAGCAGGAGTCGCAGTCCTTCAAGATAAGGCTCACCATAATCTAGCTTATCTTCAGCAGCCATAATCTCTGCTAGGGATTCAGATACCTGTCTTTCTTCAGAAGACAGTCCCTCTCTTCTGGCCAGGATCTGGCTGCTGGTCATACCATCGTAAGTAGAAGTGAGTCTGTTGGCTATCTTCGTCAGTGCATCCTGGCTAATCTTTCTATCAAAAGACAAGACCTGCCGTCTGACTCTTGCTTCATGCAAAACCACGATCAGCAAAGCCATGAAATCCTGCAAAGCCACCAAATCGAGGTGCTTAAAGCGGCAACGAACCGCTTTGGGAGTGGTTATTACCACCAGGTTGTGAACAAGACGAGCCAAGAGGGTCGCCACCGTCTTTAGCCATTGCTCAAGCTCTTCCCTTGCTTCTCGAGATAGCTGATGAATTAGGTACTGCTCAACACCGGGCAGTTCAATCTCTACCCCTATCAATTCCACATAGTAACGGTAAGCCTTATCGGTGGGTATGCTTCCGGCCGAACGATGAGGATGGACGACATATCCTTCTCGTTCCAGGTACGCTGTATCATTACGGATGGTAGCCGGGCTTGCCTTCAGGCCATACTTCCCCACAATGACGTTTGAAGCCACCGGTGCTACTCTGGTGATATAGTCTTCAATTATCGCCCTGAGAACAGTCTCTCTTCTTTCTTTCAAAGCCATTTAGCACTCTCCACCATTGATTGCTAAACACACTAATCTATCACTACAAACACGTTCTGTCAACGATGTTGTGGAGACCCACTGGATTGGATTCTTCTTGTTGACCGAGAGCGGATTATTAGGTAGTATTATACCACTAATGTGAGCAACACCAAGGCGTTTTCCTCAGCGCAACGTGATAGGGAAGTAGCTCGAATCCTGAGATTGGAAGCCGAGAGGCAAGCAAGTAGCATAAATCTCATTGCCTCTGAAAACCACGCCAGCCGGGCAGTCCTTCAGGCCCAGAGTTCGGTGCTCACTGACAAATATGCCGAAGGATACCCTGGGCATCGCTACTATGGCGGCTGCGTATATATAGACAAGATTGAAGATTTGGCTGTTGAAAGAGCCCGCAAGCTATTTAAGGCCGAACATGCCAATGTCCAGGCTCACAGCGGCGCTCAAGCTAACATGGCAGCCTATTCAGTGTTATTGGAACACGGAGACACCGTCATGGGGCTGCGTCTCAGCCATGGCGGACATCTCACCCACGGTTCTAATGTCAATTACTCAGGGAAATGGTACAACGTTGTCCCTTACGGAGTCGATCGCAAGAGCGAGATGCTTGACTATGATGAGATTGAGAGGTTGGCTCTGGAGCACAGACCCAAGCTAATCATAGCTGGAGCGACCAGTTACTCTCGTACGATTGATTTCGAGAGGTTTCGCTACATAGCTGATAAGGCGGGTGCCAAGCTATTGGGTGATATGGCTCACATAGCAGGCATCGTGGCCGCTGGGCTTCATCCGTCTCCCGTGCCCTATGCTCACGTTACTACCTCTACCACGCAGAAGACGCTGCGGGGTCCGCGGGGCGGTTTTATTCTGTGTGACAGCGAGCTGGCTTCAGCCGTTGATGCCGCAGTCTTCCCTGGGATGCAGGGCGGTCCCTTCATGCACATTATTGCTGCCAAGGCTGTGTGTTTCTTCGAAGCTATGCAGCCCCAGTTCGTTGATTACCAGAAGTCGGTGCTGGAGAATGCTGGGATTCTGGCTTCCGAACTCCACACGCAAGGGATACGTATTGTTTCTGGGGGCACTGATAATCACACTGTCATTGCTGACCTCTCTCCGCAAGGGATAAGCGGAAAGGATGCCGAACAGGCTTTGTGGAGCGCAGGTATCTCGGTGAATAGAAATACCGTTCCTTTTGACCCCAAGCCTCCGGTGGTTACAAGCGGTATCAGGATGGGTACGCCTGCGGTAACCACGAGAGGTTTTGGCACAGAGGAGATGAAGCGTATCGCCTTCTTCATTACCAAAGTGCTTTCTTCCTCAGGGGATAAGCGAGTCCAAAAGCAAGTCCGCCAGGAAGTGCGAGAGATGTGCCGGCAGTTCCCCATCCCTGGGCTGGCATAAACCATTTCTCGTTCGCTCAGTTTCCTGCTTGCTTCTGCCCACCTTTCGTAAGAAACGGCGATAATTTCATGCTATAATCAGGCTGGTATCTCGTTAGCTACCAAACGATGATGGATGAACTGAAGGTATTCAGCGGGACTGCTCACCCTGCCTTAGCCAGGGCTATCTGTGATTACTTAGATATACGCTTGGGGGAGGCTGAGGTCTTCGAATTCCGCAATGAAAACATCTTTGTGCGCATCCTTGAGAATGTCCGAGAACGAGACGTCTTTATCGTTCAGCCGATTTGCTCTCCGGTTAACAAGAGCCTGGTCGAGTTGCTCATCATACTGGATGCCTTGAGACGAGCCTCGGCTGGGCGCATCACCGCTGTCGTTCCCTACTACGGCTATAGTCGCACTGACAAAAAAGACCAGCCCAGAGTCCCCATCACTGCTCGTCTGGTTGCTGATCTGATTACTACTGCTGGGGCTAATAGACTGCTGACCGTGGACCTCCATGCCCCTCAGATCCAGGGATTCTTCACAATACCTGTGGATGAGCTCACCGCTCGGCCCATGCTGGCTCAATATATCAAAGAGAAGGCTCTGAATGGCCTGGTAGTGGTTGCGACTGATATTGGTATTTCCAAGGCGGCCCGTGATGTTGCTGCCAAACTTGGAGCCCCACTGGCTATCGTGGAAAAGAGGCGCGTGGGAAATGTCGATACCAGTGAAACCCTCAACATAATCGGTGAGGTTGAGGGAATGCACGCCCTGACGGTTGACGATGAGATTGATACCGCCGGTTCTCTGGTCGGGGTGGCGGATGCTCTTCTAGAGCGGGGTGTTTCCAAGGTTTATGCTTGTGCCACTCACCCTGTTTTCTCCGGTCCCGCTATCCAGAGGATAGCCGGCAGCCCGGTGAAAGAGGTAGTGGTTACCGACACCATACCTGTTAACGGCGATAAGAAGTTGGACAAGATTACCGTTCTGTCTATGGCTTCGCTGATTGGTGAAGCTATTCATCGCATTCATACCGGCTTGTCGGTAGGGGCGATGTTCGAGGGATAGCGGAGAGGCTACGGAATCCAAAATCCTTAGCACGAAATACTAAACAATACCAAAGCTCAAAGCACCAAAACGAAGAAGTTTTCGGATTTGGAGCATTAGGATTTTGAGTTTGTTTAGGGCTTAGAGATTGGCACTTAGCATTTGATCGAACGATGGTTAAGTGGTTTAGCAGTCTGATTGATTCCAACGAGAAAGAGCTGAAGCGGCTTCAGCCTCTGGTTGGCGCCATAAACTCGCTCGAACCTGACTTCGAGAAGCTCAGCATCGCTGAGCTTCGGGCCAAAACCGATGAGTTCAGGGCTCGGCTGAAAGACGGCGAGAGCCTGGATGATATTCTGGCGGAGGCTTACGCTACCGTTCGAGAAGCAGCCAAGCGAACGATAAGGCAAAGGCATTTCGATGTTCAGCTAATAGGGGGGATCATCCTCCACCAGGGGAAGATAGCCGAGATGAAGACTGGCGAAGGAAAAACACTGGTAGCTACC
>CAZLCQ010000049.1:4716-6431 GCA_964557995.1 uncultured Dehalococcoidales bacterium | reverse complement strand
TACTATTAAACCGACGACTACACCAATCAGCAGCTTGGTAGCGCCAGCTTTTGTCGAAAACATTCGCTCAGTCTCCTGCACCGCTCGATACAGAACTGGAGAGAACCAGAAGTTTACAGCGGTATTGCCGCCAAAGCAACTGTTGTCTCCTGTTTTGTGACGTTGTCCCCATGTAATTCGAACGGGCTGTCAAGCAAAGACTGATTGCCTAGAGAGTGGCGGCCAAGGCTAGAACAACTCCCAGCAGATAGGTTAAACTGGCTGGTTATGGACGCCCGCGCTGTCAATGGTGACGGTAGGCGAGTTGTACTTCTTGTCGCGACGATCGCGTACTTCATTGTTCCTTTTATGGCCTCGACTGTGAATATTGCTCTCCCTTCACTGGGGAAAGAACTTTCATTGGATGCAGTCACATTAGGCTGGATTGCTACCGCTTACCTCCTGTCCTCTGCAGCCCTTCTTGTCCCCTTCGGCAGAATAGCAGACATATATGGCAGAAGGAAGATCTTTACCTGGGGGATAGGTATCTTCACACTCTCATCCCTTCTTTGCGGACTGGCAAACTCCGCCACCATGCTTATTGCCTGCCGGGTTTTGCAGGGAATCGGTGGTGCCATGATTGCCGGGACCGCACTAGCAATGCTCACCACAGTATATCCCGCCAACGAGCGGGGAAGAGTCCTGGGGATAATTGTCGCAGCGGCATATGTTGGCCTCTCCCTGGGTCCGGTTCTGGGCGGGGTTCTCACGGAGCATCTTGGCTGGAGGAGCATCTTTTTTGTAGGTGCACTCTTGGGATTGTTGGTTCTTGGTGTCGTTTTGTGGAAGCTAAAAGGCGAGTGGACGGGAGCAAAGGGCGAGAGATTCGATTTTGCCGGCTCCGTAGTCTATGTCCTTGGACTGGTGGCACTGGTATACGGTTTCACGCTCCTGCCAGCGATGTCAGGAGTGTGGTTGATTGTGGGAGGTGCCGTAGGGCTTACTGCGTTCGTCAGGTGGGAAATGAAAAGCAAAAGCCCCGTCCTGGACATAAGTCTCTTCAGAAACAGCAGAGCCTTTACCTTCTCCAATCTGGCGGCGTTGATCAATTACAGTGCCACATATGCTGTGACTTTCTTCTTAAGTCTCTACTTACAATATCTTAAGGAATTCAGCCCTGCGCACGCCGGCCTGATTCTGGTCGCCATGCCCGCCGTGCAGGCTATTTTTTCACCGCTTACCGGCAGGCTCTCGGACAGGATCGAACCAAGGTTAATTGCCTCAGCAGGAATGGTGTTGAACACGGTAGGACTTGTCATGTTCATCTTTCTAACCGAAGAAACCTCACTTAAGCTCATTATCGGCAATCTGATTCTGGTTGGTTTTGGCTATGCTCTCTTCGTGTCTCCCAATACCAACGCGATTATGAGTTCTGCACCAAAGACAGCCTACGGGGTAGCCTCGGCGACGCTGGCAACGAGTCGGCAGGTTGGCATAGTCCTCAGCATGGGAATCGCCATGTTGATGTTTGCCCTATACATGGGGAGAGTTGAAATTACGCCTGAATATTACCTGCTTTTCCAGCAAAGCATGAAGACTTCGTTTATAATCTTCGCCGTCCTCTGCTTCGGCGGCATATTTGCCTCGCTGGCAAGGGGGAAGGTGCGGTAGCGTTTCATGTCACGGCAAGCAGAAGGCATGGCAGTCCCGTCGCCTGAATTCCAGGGCCACAAATC
>CAZLCQ010000049.1:0-4616 GCA_964557995.1 uncultured Dehalococcoidales bacterium | reverse complement strand
CTCTAGAAAATCCCCAACAGCTTTGTCCTGCAACATCTCGTCGGGGAGGTACAAATCAGGATTGATTCGATACCTCAGACGTCTACCTTCTCTTATCTTGGTAACGTAGCCGTCGGCTTCGAGGTCAGTAATTATTCTGTGTATTGCCTTCTCGGTGATGCCTATCGTCAGAGAAAGTTCCCTGATAGTAATCCTTGGTTGCTGAGCAATCTGGCAAAGCACCAGAGCGTGATTTGTAACAAATTTCCATCCCGGCATAGTCACACCCCCTTTTCAAAACTAGGCGCAATCACCCCCCAAATTTTCTACACAGGATTTTGCTACTAAAGGTCACGACCCCTTGACAACTCAAACAAGGTATGTACAATTAAGTCAAGAAATCTATTTCATATAGTTGAAAACATGTAGATTATAGCATGTAAAGGAATTCTGGACAAGTAATTCCTGTATATCGCAGGAATCAACCGAAGAAGAACAGGACGAAATCAATATAGACGCAAATAATGAGCAGAAATCAGCTAAATCGATTATGGATTCCTTGTAACGGAGGAAAAAGAAGCTAGAGTGAAAACGTCGTCGGCAAAACTCAGAAGTCAAGCCGCGCATGAGTCGGAAGAATGCTGCTTGGAAGCCTGTAGCGACAGCGACCCTGAAGAGCACCCTCCCGGCAAATGGAGCATTTCTGACGATCCGGAGGAAGAACCTCCTGGTAAAATAGCCACGACCAGAAACAGATTCTTTGGAGACATACCCGACAGCCTCTGGGACGACTGGAAGTGGCAGTTCAGAAACAGAATCGACCGCGTCGAGCAACTAGCCCAACTCTTGTCTCTATCCACTGAAGAACAAGCACAGCTCAAGCTAGTAACCATGCGCTATCCCCTGTCTGTCACTCCCTATTATCTATCGCTCATCAACCCCGATGATCCGGATGACCCGGTAGGAAAGCAAGCGATACCATCCCCTATGGAAATGACCATGGGATCGATGGGTCTGGAGGACCCACTGGACGAGAAAGGTGATACCGTAGTTCCTGGACTGGTCCACCGCTACTCGGACCGCGTACTTCTAGTGCTTACCGATATCTGCCCCATGTTTTGCCGCCACTGCACCCGCAAGAGAGAATGGCGGAATGGCGGCTGGGTGCGCTCCCCCGCGGAAGTCGAAGCAATGCTCGACTACATCAGACGGCACAAGGCTGTCCGGGATGTAATTATCTCCGGCGGTGATCCTCTGACACTCTCTACCCGCCGACTTGAAAACATCATTAGTAGGATAAGAGATATAAGGCACGTCGAAATCATCCGTATCGGCACCAGATTCCCCGTCGTGCTGCCCCAGCGCATAGACAATGAACTGTGTAGCATGCTGGCCAAGTACGGCCCCATATGGATCAATACACATTTCAATCATGTTCGTGAGATAACTCCCGAAGCTGCTAAGGCATGTGATAATCTGCTACGGAGTGGTGTTCCGGTGAACAACCAGACTGTCCTGCTACGCGGTATCAATGACAGCGTCGAAGCTCAGACCAAATTGTGCCATGGCCTTCTCAGAATCAAGGTGCGCCCATACTATCTCTTTCAGACTGACGCAGTACAGGGCACCGAACATCTGCGCACACCTGTGGAGACAGGCATAAAGATAATTGAGGGAATGCGCGGGCACACATCGGGGCTGGCTATTCCGACCTTCGTGATAGACTTGCCCCAGAGTGGTGGCAAGGTTCCTCTCCAACCAGAATACGTCCTGGCACAGACCGAAGGTGAGCTAGTGCTGCGGAATTACAGAGGAGACATCTATCATTATCGAAACCCCGTAGCATTGGAATGTGCTGAACCACCTGCTGAGGAGCTATGTCCAGCCGGCAATGCCACTGCGAGCCAGCGTCAAGAAGCGCTGCCAGTTCGGGTTAGAAGGAGTTCAAAATGCGGATAGGCTTGTCATACGATCTCAAGGAAATAACCGCGCTCCCCCAAACCAGTTGGGATGATGCCTGCGAGGAATACGACTCCTCGGAGACGGTAGAGCTGATAGCCACATCTCTTGAAGCTGAGGGCCACACAGTGACCATGCTCGGCGGCGGCCGGGAGTTTTTGGGCAAGATTCTTCAAGAGAAGGTCGGTTTTGTCTTCAACGTTGCTGAAGGGCGGGGTACCTACCGCAGTCGGGAAGCGCAGGTGCCTTCAACCCTCGAGATGCTAAACATACCGTATTCTGGTTCCGATCCCCAGTGTTTGGCCATATGTCTGGACAAACCTCTGACCAAAAGATTGGTCGCATTAGCAGGAGTGAGTACCCCGACCTGGCGCATAATCAATGATAGACAAGAGCTGCATGAGATAAACAGTTGCCACCGGCTTTTCCCCGCTATCATCAAGCCAGTATACGAAGGGTCAAGCAAGGGAATTCGCCTCACTTCACTTGTTGAAGATGCCAAACAGGCGAAGGAGGTAATAGAGTGCTTGTTGGATAGGTATCACCAACCAGCAATGGTGGAAAGGGTTATCACAGGAGATGAGATCACCGTGGGAATCATAGGCAACGCCCCCGCCAGAGTGTTCGGTGTCATGCGCATACTTCCAAGACAGAGGAACGACTATTTCCTCTATACCCTTGATGTGAAACGCAATTACCTAGAGATGGTTGACTATGAGTGTCCGGCCGGTATCGAGGAGAAGGTACTGCAGCGTGTACAGATTGCCAGCCTCAAGGCGTTCGAGGCTTTGGGATGCCGTGACTTTGCCCGGCTGGACTTCCGGATCAGCGAAGCGGGCGTGCCCTATTTCCTGGAAATAAACCCTCTGCCTGGACTGGGTAACCACAGCGACTTGGTCATTATGGCAGAGAAACTGGGATGGGATCACAGACAGCTGACAGGCGCTGTGCTTAGTGCTGCGCTTGAGAGATATCCACAATGCGTATGCGTGTAGCTCTCGTCTACAACGAACCACAAAAGTCAGATTATGGAGTAGTCGGTGAATACAATGCGGTGGAGGCAGTGCTTGAGGCAGTGGATGCGGTGCATGAGGCCTTGCTCAAGCTTGACTTTGAAGTCACCGTCGTCTCTTTAGTGCCGCCACTTGAGCAAGCTGCAAAAAAACTGGCAGACCTCGATACAGACTTAGTTTTCAACCTTTTCGAAGGCTTTTCTGATAGCCCCGAGACCGAAGCTATAGTACCAGACATCCTGTCGGTAATGGGCATTCCGTTTACTGGGTGTCCCGGATCAGTCCTGAGGCTGGCTCTCAACAAGGCAGAGACAAAGCTGATTCTCAAAGCGGCTAGAATCAACACGCCCGACTTTCAGCTACTCAATACTGAGACGGTGAGTACCTTCCAGCTGGCCTATCCTTGCATTGTCAAGCCTTGCCGTGGTGATGCCAGTAACGGCTTATCGCCGGAGAGTGTGGTCCATGACTTGTCGGCTCTGGAAAGACAGGTTGGCAGGATATGTCACTCATTTGGTGGCGATGCCCTCGTTGCAGAGTTCCTCCCGGGTCGTGAGTTCAACGCCACGGTTATGGGCAACTCCGAACTGACTGTGCTGCCCGTGTCAGAAATCGTCTATTCTCTGCCCCCGGGAATGCCGGAGATCCTTACCTTTGACGCCAAATGGAACGATGATACCTATTACTTCAAAGGCACAAAACCAGTCTGCCCGGCCGAGATCGAAGCTGAAGAGCACCAACGCATCACTGAAACAATAACAGCGGCTTACAGACTGCTTGGCTGCCAGGGCTATGCCAGGGTGGACATGCGGCTAGACGACGAGGGAGAGCTAAACGTCATGGAGGTGAACCCCAACCCCGACATTTCTCCCGGAACTGGCGCTGCACGCCAGGCAGAAGCTGCCGGGATGACCTATGCTCAATTCATTGGGAGAATTGTGCAACTGGCCCTCGACAGGAAAGATGATGAAAATCGATGTCCGGTCTATGTGCGGCGAAGACAGGCCCCGCATAACAAGAATACTGCGTGACACACCAGAATTCAAACCTTCTGAAGTGGCGGTAGCCGAGGAACTAATTGACAGTTATCTTGATGACCCATCTGGCTCAGGCTACCATATTCTCGTCGCCGAGGCTGACTCCACTGTGGAAGGCTATATCTGCTACGGGCCTACGCCGCTGACGCAAGGTACGTGGGACATCTATTGGATGGCTGTCGTTCGAGAGAAACAAGGTCACGGCATAGGCAGTGTCCTTCTGAAGTTCGCGGAGAAGGAGATCCTGAAAGATCAGGGAAGACTAGTCATCATTGAAACGTCTTCTACGCCGCTATACGAGAAAACAAGGCGTTTCCATCTCGGCGAAGGCTACAAAGTAGTCTGCCTCATCCCCGATTTTTATGCGCCCGGTGATGATAGGCTAATCATGCAAAAGCGGCTGAGGTGAGATCAAAGGGAAGCGTCTCGTTCTGGGGAGAACAATCCCCACAACGGCATCTTCGTAGAAAGAGCTTTCCTTTCAGGGGAGGTGGGTTATCTCAGTAGGTGGCTTTTTGTGCAGCTTAAACTCTATTCCAGCTTCCCTAAACATACCGACGAAGGAGTCATCATTATAGCTGCCAAAGGTTACGAAGCGCTTTATTTTGGCGTTGACCAGCATCTTGGC
>CAZLCQ010000048.1:0-6447 GCA_964557995.1 uncultured Dehalococcoidales bacterium | reverse complement strand
AAAACTCGACTAACTCCATCATTACATAGTTGAAGGCTCCGCTGCCACCTGGAGATCGTTCTTGTGTTCTTCCTTGTTGGTAAGTCAACGCCGTTTCGTAGCGGTGATGACCATCAGCAATGTAGATTGGCCCAGCAGACAGAAGCTCGCCTAGCTCTCGCCTGATAACTGGGTCGCTTACTGCCCATATACGATGAGCTTCATCAGAGTCAGGGAAATCGCTCTGGTCCGCCGGTAGCGACATCACCGGTTTGTCTTGTGCCGCGCCGTATAGTATCTCGGCAATCTTCCGCTGAGAATCATGGTAGAGAGAAAACAACGGGCTGAAGTTAGCCCGGCAAGCTTGCATCAGCTGTAAACGATCAGTTTTCGCCTTAGAAGCCGTCTCCTCGTGGGGCAGTATACCACTGCCCCAGGGTCCGAGCTCAACGCGAGCTATTACTCCACGCCTGAGCATCTTCCTGCCTGAATACTTGAATTCATGCTCGTGCAAGTAGAAAGCGGACGCGCTATCATACTGAAGAGCACCCTGCTTCAGCCATTGCCGAAATGTCATAGCTGCTCTTTGATATCTATCGTCTATCGGTTCGGGGAATTCCAGGCGAACAGCGTTATAGTCGCTCTTCGCGTAGTAGAGTCTCTGTTGTTCAGGCGTGATAACGTCGTAGGGGCGACAAATGACCTTGGCTAGCTCACCAACTACTCTTTCGTTATAGCGTATACCTTGAAACGGTACAACTTCCATTCGCCTAAATCTCAGGTCCTAAGCTTCAGAAGAACTCAAGGTTACAGAGGCCAACACCAGGGTTCACTCCGTCTTGTTCAGATTCGCGAGCATAGCAGTGTTAATCAGTCCAAGTGCAAGGGAAAACACCCGCTCCAAATCTCACATTACAGAGAGGAACGGCGGTGATTCTTCACCGCCATCACGCTATGATTTAAACCTGACTCGCCTTCTAAACCTAGCTAGTCGCAAGCAACTCTGCAACTATTTCACTGACTTCTTTGCCATCAGCTTTGCCTTTGAGTTGAGGCATGAGCTGAGCCATGACTTTGCCTTTGTCACTCGGCCCCCTAGCTCCAACCGCATCCATCGCTTCTCGTGCCACAGCGATGATTTCTTCACGACTCATCTGCTTCGGAAGGTAGCTCATAAGAATGGCCAGTTCTGCTTCCTCTTGTCCTACCAGATCACCGCGATTCCCTTTCCTAAAGGCTTCGATGCTCTCCCGACGACGTTTTGCTTCTCTAGCAATGACATCCAGCACCTTGCCATCGTCAGCGGGCTTCTGCTGTGCAATTTCAGCATACCTTATCTCGGACAACAGCAACCTTAATGTGGAGACCTCTACTCCTTGTTGCCGCTTAAGTGCTCCTTTGAGAGCTTCCTGGATCTTATCCTTGAGCGTTATTTCTTGATTACCATGATTCATGGAAGTTCCATTCTCTTCCCCACGCCGGCTTCGGGGATACCAATGGACAAATTGCGGATCCTACGAAAATTGAACTGTTTCAGTGATGACTATCTGAAGCTCTTCCGCCTTTTCGCTGCCGCCTTCTTTCTCTTCTCTTCGCTAGGCTTTTCAAAGTGCCTGCGGCGGCGAACTTCGGCCAGAATACGGTCTTGCTGCACCTGCCTATTGAATCTACGCAGCAGAGCCTCGAAACTTTCACTTGAACCAAGCCTCACATCAGCCATGTCAAAACAATGCATTTTACTCCAGTCAGTCAACTCTGTCAATCAGGGAGGCAATATTCTTTGACAAATAGCAGTGAAAATGCCTACAATATGGCATATGGGAAAGAGGAGATGGTAGAGCACATGGCAGCACGAAAAGAAGGATCCAAGTTTGATTCCTTGACTAGGTCCCTGGCGAAGAAGGGCTTCTCTTTTCTTGTCAAGGCGGTGGATAAGTACGCGCCTGATAGGCTCCTGCTCTTCGGTCTTAACTTCCTTGATAAGCGTGTACCGAATAGGCTGATTTCCTTCGCAATTAGGGCGATCGAGAGATTGGCTCCCCGTAGGCTGCGTTCTACTGCCATCACTGCCGCTGATGAGTATGTCCCTGACGAGGTAGCAAACTCAAGAAAGGTCTGTGCTGTCATTGCTGGAGTAGGGAAGTACATTCCAGATGAGATGATTCCCCCGGAGTCCGCGGGAAGATGGGAGAATCTCAGAACGAAGTTCCATATTCCGAAACTAGTATCGAGCAGGCGAAAGTGAGCCTGGCAGATTGATATAGCTATTCACGTTACAGCTCCTCACGGTACAGGTGAGGGAAGTAGGCTTATTGAATGCAGTATAAGAAGGTCTGTATCGAGTCCTTCGGCTATGAACTCCCCGAGACTATCGTTACGTCAGTGAGCCTGGAAGAAAGACTGGCCCCGATATACGATAAACTGGGTCTTCGCTACGGACGGCTGGAAATGGGGACCGGGATTCGAGAACGGCGATTCTGGCTCGACGGAGTGACGCCGAGCCAGGCCGGCATAAAGGCAGCGGAAAAAGCTATTAGCAAGTCTGGGGTCAGAAAAGAGGATGTCGGGTGTCTGCTTCACACTTCGGTATCCCGTGATTTCCTGGAGCCAGCGACAGCTACGGTAATCCACGATTCTTTAGGTCTCCCACCCACAGCTACTATCTTCGATATCTCCAACGCTTGCCTGGGTTTCATCAACGGCATCGTAACCTTAGCAAATATGATCGAGTTGGGTCAGATAGAAGCGGGGATCGTAGTCGGTTGCGAGAATAGCAGACCCATAGTTGACGCAACAATCAGCAGACTTTTGAGAAACCCTGATGCTACTAGAGATGAACTCAAACTCGCCTTTGCTACCCTGACCTTAGGCTCGGGGGCAGTAGCAGCGGTGTTGACCCATTCCTCTTTGTCACAAGACGGGCACAGGCTTTTGGGTGGCGTAACACGCGCCGCTTCCCAGCACAATGACCTCTGTCGCATAGAAGCCGATGCATCTTTCCTCGACTTGGACGAACTTCCGAATATGCGTACAGATTCGACAGAGCTGCTTAAGAACGGAGCAAAGTTGGTGCCTGCCACGTGGGAAGGCACAAAACAACAGCTCGGATGGAAGGACTCGGACGTAGACAGGTTCTTCACTCACCAAGTTAGCGCCGTGCATAGCAGACGATTGTTCAGAACCCTGGGACTAGACAAAACGAAAGACTTCACCACTGTCGACTATCTAGGAAACATCGGGTCGGTTTCCCTTCCCATTACCATGGCTATCGCAATCGACCAGGGCTGTCTCAAGCCTGGTGATAAGATTGCCTTGATGGGGATTGGCAGTGGAATAGTCTGCCTCATGCTAGGTCTGGAATGGTAGAGAGAACAGCCCAGGCAGATTGAAGTCCGACAAGTACCGCCTCTGACAGGGACTCAGCCAAACAAGTTCCTCCGACGCCCAGACACCTACGTCTTCGATAAGATCGTTGTCCTCTGATGGCAAATGAACCTGATGAAACACCAGTTGCAGTTACTGGAACCGGCCTGACCACGCCAGGCGCGAAGAACCTGGCAGGATTTCAGAAGAGCTTACTCACTGGCAAATCTGAAATACAAAGACTTAACATCTGCTATGCGGGAGAACCAATGGCTGACATACGCTACTTCAATCCACAGAAGCGTCAAAACAGAAGGACTTGCGTCAGGCAAGAGGGCAGGCATCACCGCTATCTGCTGCGCAAGTGGCAGTCCCTGATGCTAAACCAGACTTTGTCTGGCTTAACCAACTGAGCATGAGTATACAACGTGTGATAAAGTCACGCTACGTTGTAACTGGCGGGTAGTTTGTCCTCTTTTAAAGACTATCTCGTCTATCCTACAACCAGTCTCGGCCACCGGGACGCTGACTGTCATCGTGACAACCTGGCTATCAAGAAGCCAAAAGGTATTGACAAGATTGACCACTTATTGAATAATTCCTTCAGAATGCTGGACATCAAGTCAGTGCCCCACCAATCCAAGTCGATACAGCACAAGCAATGCAAAACGAGCATGACACCTGGTTCCAAGAGACAGCGTGATATCGCAACGGCCACCGTCTTTCTGATCATGGCAGCCCTGATTGCAGGTATGGTAGGCTGCACTCTTCCTCCTCGTCAAATACAGGATTGGTATGACCTGGATGCTATTAGAGACAACCCAGCCGGTCGTTACCGTCTGATGAACGATCTCCATTCCGCTTCTCCCGGTTACTGGACCGTAGCTAGCAGTATAGGTCGAAAGGGCTGGCAGCCCATTGGAACTTCGGGCAACCCATTCACCGGGAGTTTCGATGGGCAGGGATATGAGATAAGTGGCCTGTTTATCAACCGCCCCGAAGAAGATGATGTCGGGCTTTTCGGTTGTGTCGGTGAGGCAGGCGTCATCAATAATGTTGAAGTGGTGAACGCTACCATAGCTGGCAAGCAATATGTTGCAGGCGTGGTGGGGAGCAATTTGGGCACTCTGAGCAACTGCTATTTCAGCGGCAGCGTCGATGGCGACCAGTGCCTCGGCGCTCTGGCGGGGTTGAATGCCGGGACCATAAGCAACTCTCACTACAATTACAGCGAAGTTCTCATCAACGCAGTAAATATGATTACGGTTGGAGCCTTGTTCGGTGAAGACTTTCGGCAGTGGCTTGCCGACGGCAAGTTTCTGGACGTCGGCCAAAGGCTTTCCCAGGAAAATGGTTGCTATCTGGTGAATGATGTCAGTGATTTAAGAGAATTGCTCGCCTTTGGTCAGGACATTTTCCCCAAATTTAGGTTGACAAGCAATCTGGACTTAGGCGGTGAGGCCAACTTCTACATTCCCTATCTGGCTGGAGAGTTCGATGGCAATGGTTACAAGATCCTAAACTTGACCCTCAACTCCGATTCTGCTTCGCAAGTTGGATTGTTCGGATATCTTGCTCCCGGCGGAAAGGTCACTCAACTGGGTGTCGAGAACGCGGACGTAGTCGGCGCTTGCATCGTTGGCGGTCTGGTGGGCGGAAACAACGGAATTGTGAGCGACTGCTATTGCAGCGGCAATGTAGCTGGCGATGATTGCGTTGGCGGTACAATTGGACATAACTGGAATGGCAGCGTGAGCAACTCTTATTCTGCCGGCAGTGTGGCTGGCGAGACCAATGTCGGTGGCCTGGTGGGGATTAATGGGGGTGCCTTGACCAACTGCTATTCGAGCAGCATCATCACTGGCTCGGATTCTGCTGGCGGTCTGGCCGGAACAAACAAAGGCAGCGTGGCCAACTCTTATTCGAGTGGCAGCGTCACCGCCTACTATTCCGTAGGTAGTCTTGTTGGAACTAATGAGGGCAGCCTGAGCAACTCTTATTCCAGTGGCACCGTCACCGGCTGGTATTCTGTTGGCGGTTTGGTGGGAGTTAATTCGGAGACCTTGAGCAATTCTTTTTCCATGGCCAGCGTGACTGGTAAGTCGGATGTTGGCGGTCTGGTGGGAAGTAATCGCGGTCCTGTTAGGTACTCCTACGGAACAGGCAGTGTCGTTGGCGAGCAGGATGTTGGAGGTCTGGTGGGAAGCAATTACGACACTGTGAGGAATTCGTACGCCATAAACGCGGTGGCTGGCGAGTGGAATGCTGGTGGTCTGGCGGGAAGTAATTACGGAGCTGTGAGAGACTCCTATTCTACAGGCAGCATAACTGGCAACTACTATGCTGGTGGCCTGGTGGGAGGGAATAATGGCACTGTGAGCAACTCCTTTTCCGCGGGCAACGCGACCGGCAACTACTATGTTGGCGGCCTCGCAGGATCTAATTCGGGCACTGTCACCAGCTCCTATTCCACAGACAGTGTGACTGGCTCTTCAATTGTCAGCGGTCTTGTGGGAATCAATGGTCGGGATGGCACTGTGAGCAACTCCTTTTCCACAGGCAGCGCGGCTGGCGACTATTATGTTGCCGGTCTAGCAGCAGTGAATTTCGGCACAGTTTCTGACTCGTATTCCGCCGCTAATGTTACTGGTAACGAATATGTTGGTGGTCTGCTGGCTGTGAATTGGGGCGGCAATGCCGCCAGCTCTTTCTGGGATACAGAAACCAGCGGACAAGCCTATTCAGCCGGCGGGACAGGCAAGACCACCGTGGAAATGCAGAACATCATCACATTCCGAGCGGCGGATTGGGACATATCCGCAGTCGCTCCTGGCACGACCAAATCCGCCTACACCTGGAATATCGTCAATGAGCAGACCTATCCGCTCCTGAGTTGGCAGGCCGCTACTTGATATAGGCGAAGATCGGAGTCTCTCTCTGCGTCCGGTCCCCAGGATTGAGGCTTGCATGCCCTGACAAGGTCAACCTTGTGCAAATTCATAGTGTCAGCTCCCACAAGGTGCAAATTTGCTAGACCGTAATGTGTCTCTCTTGGTATAGCTTCGCCTGATGTATAAAGGCCTCTATCCTTGTCTTCGCGTTGGT
>CAZLCQ010000047.1:1193-6450 GCA_964557995.1 uncultured Dehalococcoidales bacterium | reverse complement strand
ATCATCCAGCGTTGTGATGGTAAGGCGGAGGTGGCAGCGGTGAATGACCTTACCGATGCCAAGACTAATGCCCATCTTTTCAAGTACGACAGCAATTATGGTACCTATCCTGGCAAGGTCGAGGCCAAAGACGACGGCATCGTAGTCGATGGAAGGACGATAAAGGTCCTGGCCGAGCGTGAGCCGGCCAAAATCCCCTGGAGAGACTACGGAGTAGACATTGTGATTGAATCCACCGGGCTGTTCACCCAGGCGAGCAAGGCTGCCGCCCATCTTCAAGCCGGCGCCAAGAAAGTGATTATCTCAGCACCGGCTCAGGAAGAAGACATATCTATTGTCCTCGGCGTAAACGAAGAAAAATACGAGCCGGCAAAACACCGCATTATATCCAATGGCTCCTGCACCACTAATTGCATTGCCCCGGTAGTCAAAGTGCTCAACCAAAACTTTGGCATCGTTCATGGATTAATGACTACCGTTCATGCCTATACCAACGACCAGAAGATACTGGATGTATTCCACCGCGACCTGCGCCGAGCCAGGTCTGCCGGTACTAATATCATCCCCACTACTACCGGTGCTGCCAAGGTCGTGGGCATTGTCATTCCGGAACTTCAAGGCAAGTTGCATGGCCTTGCCCTCAGGGTGCCTGTTTCGTCGGTATCCATCGTGGACTTCGTCACAGATCTGAAGAAGAAGGCGAGTGTTGAGGAGATTAACGTGGCCTTTCGGAAGGCTGCCGACGGAGAACTCAAGGGAATTCTGGAATATTGCGACCAGCCGCTGGTCAGCTCAGATTTCAAGGGCAATCCCGCCAGTTCCATCTTCGATGCCTTGAGCACTATGGTCATTGATGATAACCTGACAAAGGTACTAGCCTGGTATGACAACGAATGGGGCTATAGTTGTCGTCTTGCTGACCTCACGGCTTATATTGCCAAGAAAGGACTATGACTCCCATCTGTGCTCCCCTTTTCGAGGGAGAACTAACGAGGGGGACAAACGATGAACGTCAGCGTATGCCAAATTCAGCTTCGCCTCCCTGAGAACCATTCCCTGAAAGGCAAGAGGCAGGTAACTAAGTCCATCATCACCCGGTTGCAGAACAAGTTCAATGTTTCCGTTGCCGAGATTGATGACCAGGACTTGTGGCAATTAGCTACCTTGGGCATAGCTTGCGTCAGCAACCACAGAAGGCATGCCGATGAAAGTCTGGCCAATGTTGTGAAGTTCGTCATCCAGAACTACCCTGATGTAGAGGTATTAAGTTCGGAAATAGAGACCTTATCCTAAACGACCCACGAAAACCTTGCCATTTTCGTGGGAAGCCAGTTAGGTTTGGAATCAATCTCCATGACGCTTCAAAAGACCGGCGGGACTTTCTTAAGATCGACATAAATGGACGCCACTGCTTTTCTGCACCACCTTCTCAGCCTGACTGATTATAGCCAGCAGATTGTCCATATTGAACGGATTCCTCATCAAGGCGCAATCTTCGAGAAACTCGAAACCCCTCTCCACCCCAGCCTGCAGACATGTTTGGAGTCTCTGGGCATATCCGCTCTTTACAGCCACCAGGCAAAAGCCTTGAATGCCATCCTTGCCGGCAGGAATGTGATAATAGCCACGCCCAGTGCCAGCGGCAAGACCCTGTGCTATCACTTGGCCACTCTCGATGCGCTTGTGCATGATAAAGATAGTCGTGCCCTTTATCTCTTTCCCACGAAAGCCCTGGCCCAAGACCAGCTACGTAGTCTGAAGCAAATTGCTGAGCCCCTGTCATTGCGAACTGGAGGCGAAGCAATCTCCCCGGCAGCTATGGCCACTTTCGACGGCGATACACCGCAAGAGCAAAGGGCAAACATAAGAAGACGAGTTAGGGTAGTGCTCACCAACCCCGATATGCTCCATCTGGGCATCTTGCCCAACCATCAATCGTGGTCTAGATTCTTTCGCAGTCTCAAATACGTGGTGGTGGATGAGGCTCATATTTATCGGGGCGTCTTCGGCTCCCACGTAGGCAATGTGCTACGGAGATTGCGGCGGCTTTGTCTTTTCTATGGCTCTAACCCCCGGTTTATTTGCTGCTCAGCCACGATTGCCAACCCTTGTGAACATGCCCAAAATCTCCTCGGCCTGCCTTTCGAGGCTATTGTCGAAGATGGCTCGCCGCACGGTGAGAAATACTTCACCTTCTGGAATCCACCGCTCATTGATAAAACTAAGACTAGCCGACGCAGTTCCAACAGTGAGGCGGCTTTTCTCCTCAAAGAGCTGGTTGAGAAGGAGATTCGCAGTCTGGTGTTTGCCAGCACTCGCAAGCTTACCGAGCTTATTTACATCTACACCCAGGAACAACTAACTCCGCCCCTGAGGGACAAGATCAGCCCTTACCGGGCCGGGTATCTTCCCGAAGACCGACGGCGAATTGAGCATCAGTTCTTCGACGGCGAGCTTCTTGGTTTGGTCGCCACGACAGCCCTGGAGCTGGGAATAAATATCGGTGACCTGGATGCCACTGTGCTTACAGGCTATCCGGGAAGCATTGCCAGTGCCTGGCAGCAGGCCGGACGGAGCGGACGAAGCGTCCACAGCTCCTTGAGTTTCCTTGTCGCCCTGGAGAATCCCCTTGACCAGTATCTCATGCGCAATCCAGAATTCTTTTTCAACAAGAACTTCGATAATGCCATAATCAATCCTGACAATCCTTACATCCTGAAGCCTCATCTCCTCTGCGCCGCATGGGAGAAACCTCTGGGCAGAAAGGACGATGAATTCTTCGGACCAACTACTGAGCCTATGATGATTGAGCTAGAACACGAAGGAAGGTTAAGAAAACGCCAGGAGAGATGGCATCCCGCCCCCTCCATTTCCTATCCCGCCCAGGATATGAATATCAGGTCAACCTCGGGACAAAACTACGCCGTGATTGACGGTCGGGACGGCTGCTTGCTGGAGACAGTGGAAGCCAGCGTTGCCTTTTTCCAGATACACCCGGGCGCTATCTATCTTCACCAGGGTGAATCCTATCTTATCAAAGAACTCGACCTAACCAGACGTATCGCCTGGACAGAACCAAGACCAGTAGACTACTACACCCAGACTATGGAGATACACGAAATTCGGGTGAAGAAGCTGCTCCAAGAAAACGATTGCCGCGGTGTGAAGGTCTATTTCGGAGATGTCGATGTTACTATCTCCGTAGTGGGCTTCAAGAAGAAGAAACAGTTCACTGAGGATGTCGTCGAAGCGGTCCCCCTGGATCTGCCACCACAAACCTTTCCCACCAAGGCTCTGTGGTTCGATTTGCCTCAGGAAGCAGTTGACAGGATAGCCGACGCCGCTCTTGATTTTCATGGCGGTTTGCACGCCTGTGAGCACGCCGCCATCGGCATACTACCTCTATTTGCCCTTTGCGATCGCAATGACATTGGTGGTGTTTCCACTCCTTTTCATCCTGACACCGGCAAGGCACAGATTTTCGTTTACGATGCCCACCCCGGAGGCATCGGCATCGCCGAGAAGGGATTTGAGATGATATTCGAGCTCTGGCAGGCTACCCTGAAAGCTGTGCAAGAATGTCCCTGTGCGGATGGCTGCCCATCCTGCATACAGTCGCCCAAGTGCGGCAACAACAACCAGCCCCTGGATAAGGAAGCTGCGATAATACTGCTTGAAGAACTCGTAGCTTGAGTCAAATCACCAAGATTGCCGCGCAATTATTCCGGAAGCTAATTGCAATATTGTTGCATTTGTCTTTCCCATCAGGTAGAATAATGCCATGGTGCAAGACTCGATTCGAATCCTGCAGGCTCAGGGATACAAGGCAACCAGGCCACGGAAGTTGGTGCTCGAGGTACTGGCAGGGACCGAAAAGCCGCTGTCCCCGTATGATATACAGGGCATTCTGCGCACCAGAGGCAAACATCTGAACCACGTCACCATCTACCGCATACTCAATTTGCTTTGCCGCCTTAACCTAGCTCACAAGATGCTGTCCAGTGGCGGATTTGTGAAGTGCAGCTTGGATCCGGGAGAGGGCTGCCATCGGTTCATGGTCTGCCAGGACTGTGGAGCCATTCAAGAGTTTGCCGACCAGGGATTATGCCAGGGGGAAAACGAGTTTGCCCGGGATCTGGGCTTTCATACCCAACATCACCTTTCCGAGTTTTCCGGCCTCTGTTCTCGCTGCTACAGGAGACAGCCTCAATTAGTGAAATAGAAAATGATCAGGCGCATAGCACACGAACTAAAAGAGCATGCCCCTTTCACAGCCCTTGGTGCTGTGAGTGGCATCATAATCATGGCTATAGTGGTTCTAGGCAATATACCTTCCCATATCTCCCAAACCGCCTTTCTCATAGCACACCCGGGCCATGTCCTGTTGAGCGCACTTGTAACCACAGCCATATATGCGAGGTACAAGAAAGGGAAGATCTGGGCGGTGATTCTGATTGGTTGGACAGGATCGATCGGCATAGCTACGGCAAGTGACGCCATCATCCCTTATCTGAGCGGCACCCTGCTCCACGCCCAGATGGAGTTTCATGTGCCTTTTATTGAAGAATGGTGGATAAATCTGGTGGCACTGGCTGGCATCGCTATCGGCTATTGGAAGCAAACAACCAAAATCCCACATTTTGGACACGTGCTGCTCAGTACCTGGGCATCGTTATTCTACTTCACAGCCTTTGGTGTGGCCGATTGGATTCATCTCCTGCCTTACGTTTTCTTGTTCTTGTTCCTCTCAGTCTGGATTCCCTGCTGCACCAGCGACATCATATACCCTCTTCTATTCGTGGGTAAAAGGCGCGCGGTGCTTCTACCAGAAACGCAAGAAATCACCACCTAGGCGTTTTCGAGAAAATCTTGTGATCTTCGTCGCGACCCTAGTAATAGCATCAGATCCCAGCTGGCGGTTTCGGAATCTGGTCGGAATCCCTCGGTTTTGGAGGGGAACGATAATGGCGAGATTTCGTGGTTTGATTGGAGGATAGATGTCGCCTATACTTATACTCCTACATAGGGCACGCTTGACTCTGGAGGAAGCTTGTTGGATTTATTCAAAAAGACTGAACTGGGGGTGAAAAGGAGCAGGGAAGCCTGGTTCGGCAAGATAGCCAATATTTTTGACCGAAGCTCTCTCGGGGATGAGGTCTGGGGAGACCTGGAAGAGTTGCTTGTCTCGGCCGATGTTGGTGTCGAGACTACGAACAAGCTCCTGAACAAAGTCAAACAGCGGGTGAAAGCAGACAAG
>CAZLCQ010000047.1:0-1093 GCA_964557995.1 uncultured Dehalococcoidales bacterium | reverse complement strand
GTTCAGGCCGGCTATAGCCGCCATGCTCAAGCAGTCATTATTGATACCGCCGGTCGCCTTCACACCAAATCTAACCTTATGGAAGAGCTAAAGAAGATAAAGAGAGTAGTAGCCAAACACGATGCTACGGCTCCTCATCAGGTTTTGCTGGTAATGGACGCTACCACAGGACAAAATGGCTTGGCGCAAGCCAAGCATTTTACGGAAGCTGTGGATGTCACCGATATTTTCCTGGCCAAGCTGGACGGCACGGCTAGAGGCGGCATAGTGTTTGCCGTCTGCGACCAGTTGAACATACCCATCTCTTATATCGGTACCGGTGAGAAATTGGAGGACATGGCCGCCTTTGATGCCGAGGTATTTGTCAACGCTATTTTCTCCTAGATGGAAAGGAAAGGATAAATGCTCACTATCGGTGTAGACCCGGTTGCCTTCACCATCGGCTCCCTGGAGATACGGTGGTATGGGATTATGATGGCCATAGCAGTTGTCTCGCTGTTGGTTGTCATGCTCAGGGAAGCAAAGAGGCGAGGCATTACCGATGATATTTACAGCATTTCCTTGACTGGTATTGCTGGCGGCCTTGTTGGAGGCCGTCTAGCATACATAGTCTATTACTGGGACTACTTCATAGCGCACCCGCGGGAGATTATCGGCTTTGAGGGGCTTGCTCAAAACGGCATGATTATCGGCGTCGTTGCGGCAGCATTGATCTATATGGTGGTCAGGAGAATGCGCTTCTCCAATCTACTGAGCGTGGGCGATGTCCTGGCTGTGGGGGCGCCTTTGGGTCTAGCCATAGCCAGGATCGGCTGCACTCTGAATGGCTGCTGCTCCGGCCAGCCCAGTCCATTTAATTTCTTCCCATTGGCGGTCATTTACACGCCCCGAGATGCCATGGATCCTCAATATTGGAATACGCCACTATACTTCACTCAGTTTTATCATCTATTATGGGGGTTGGCAGTTTTTGGTATAGTGTGGCAACTTCGGTCAAGGCTCAAACCCGAAGGCAGTCTTTTCTTCTTCTTCCTTTGCATTTTTGCGGCCGGCGATCTTGGCATCAGATTCCTTCGCCCTGAGGGATCCTGGG
>CAZLCQ010000046.1:0-6487 GCA_964557995.1 uncultured Dehalococcoidales bacterium | reverse complement strand
CGCGCCGATGGATTGAAGAGGCCTTTAAGGAAGCAGTTGCACTGAACAAACGCAGCTGGAGATATATCGCGCGCATTCTGGAAAGGTGGTCTAGCGAAGGTAAAGACAGTGGAGAGCATAAGAGAGACACTGAAAAGGGTGGCCCAGACAAATATGTCAAGGGCAGATACGGACACCTCGTCAAAAGATAGTGTCCCCACACCTTCGGAACAAAGTGCAGGTCAAATCTGCCCCGTGTGCAAAGGGGCAGGCTTCGTCCATCCTGCTCTGGATTCGGGAAAAGCTGATTTCAGCCGCGTGGTCCCGTGCCAGTGCAGCAAAGGGGAGTTGAGAAAGAAAAAGACAGAGTATCTAGAGCGATACAGCAATCTGGGGTCTCTGTCGCAGCTAACCTTCGACAATCTGTCACCTGAGGGAAGAACTCCCCGTAATACTGAGCGCAGCAAAGAATCCCAGGAGCGCTTTGCTCAGGTTTACCAGGCCGCCAAAGCCTTTGCTGACAAACCCCACGGTTGGCTGGTATTCCTGGGTCCCAGCGGGTCTGGCAAGACGCACCTGGCTTGTGCTGTCGCCAATCATCGTCTCAAGCTCGGGGAGCCAGTATTCTATATTACGGCTGCTGACCTCCTGGATCACCTTCGCTCTACCTTCAGCCCAAGCAGCGATACCACTTATGACGAGCTGTTTGAACAAGTGAAGAACGTTCCTCTGCTGCTGCTTGATGATCTCGCTCTGGGAAGTGCTACTGCCTGGGCGAAAGAGAAGCTGGAGCAGCTCCTTCACCATCGCTTCAATGCGAGGCTGGCTACGATAATCACCGCCGATGTAGCGCTGGAAAGAATGGATGAACGCTTGCGCGGCCATCTTACCGATAGTGAATTCTGTCATGTATGGACCATTGAGCAAGAATCGCCGCTGGAATCCCGAGGCAGTTTAGAACTCGAGCTAATACGAAATATGACCTTTGATAATTTCGACCACAAGAGATTGGAACTTCCCACGGAACAACGGCAAAATCTGCGTCAGGCTTACAGCTTAGCAGTAGAATTCGCTCGCTCGCCAGAGGGTTGGCTGATATTTCAGGGCATTAACGGCTGTGGGAAGACCCATTTGGCAGCGGCCATCGCCAATTACCGACTGGCGCAGCAAAAGCCAGTCTTCTTTGTGGTTGTGCCCGACCTCCTTGATCATTTACGCTCTACATTCAGTCCAGACAGCAAAATATCGTATGACGAATTCTCCGAAAGGCTCAAAGAAACTCCATTGCTTATACTCGACGACTTCGGAGAGCAATCGGCCACTCCCTGGGCTCAGGAGAAGCTATATCAATTGATAAACTACAGGTACAACGCCCGGTTGCCCATGGTGGTCACTACGTGTCTTTCCTTGGATGAGATTGAAACACGAATCAGTTCACGAATGGTAGACCCCAGGGTAAGCTTGGTTTTCAACATCACCGCTCCCGATTACCGGGGCAATGTGAAGTCCACACGTCAGCCCAAACGCTACTAGACCGGGCCTGCGACAACTGTTCTCTCCTCTGGGCTCGGCCGCAGACAAATACCCGCTTCCCTCAATCAGCTTCCATCTTGGAGAAGAAACAGGACCCTGATGTTGCGAGAACCAACCACAATATCACAAGCACAGGGAGGCTGCGCCAGAGAGAAAAGGCGGGACTTCCAACAAGAGTACGCCTCAAGCCATCTACTCCATAGGTCAAAGGGCCAACCAGACCACTTGGTTGACTTGACAACTACTATTGACTGCATCATGCGTCTCAACTTCCACGGACAAGCTCTTGACCGAGGCGAAACGCATCTTCGAGAGCGGCAGGTTGCTCCTTGATTTGAGCTTTATTGTCAATTCCCCTGACCAATAGATCACCAGAATATTTCACACCTACAGCATCAAAGAAATACTTCACCGTAAGCACCGCGCCATCAAAAAGCTTTTCACCTCGCGTGGCACCTACCGAAATAAACACCCCCCTCCGCACTCGTTTATCTTCCTTGCCCATACCCAGCACGTGTCTTCTTGCCCAAAGCGCCTGGCATCTGTCTATTACAGCTTTCGCCTGGCCGGTAACACCATAGAAGAATATGGGTGAAGCAAAAACGATATGATCTGCTTCCAGAAGCTTATCATAGAGCGCCTGCATGTCATCTCTGATCGTACAGTTACCATCCTTGAAACAGGCGTATATTTCCAGGCACGGGGAGATTTTCAGTTTTGAGATTAGCACCTTCTCGATCTCAGCTCCGGCCTCCCCAGCACCTTCTAATGCCTTGTCAAGCAGGATTTCCGTATTGCTGTGCCTCCGTGGACTGCCCATGATTCCCAATACTCTCATACTCATCTCCTCTTCATACGCCGTACTTAACTCTCAGTGTCTGTGATAGTTCAGGCAAGAAGGCAAAAGCCTTTTCGACTATCTTCTCCTCGGAACTGAAGACCTTGCATTCGCCTGCCTTCTTATCCAGGGTGCTGCTCTGTCCTACGTCGCTCAGGCAGCATCTAGCCGGTGCCACCAACGCCTGCATCGCAATCTTGTTCAAGGACAAACCTGTACTCTCCGAGACCACATTCCAGTAATCTGACAGTCTCTCAGCCAGTGTCTCCGGTGTCTGCGTTGCCAGGACTGTGGATTCGGTAGGGACGATCCCCCACGAGACGATTCCCCCCTTGTCGATAAATTCAGCCACGCTACCGGCATATTCCTTGGGCATAAACCCAATTTGATAGGCATCAAAGGACAGAATTTCCACGCCAAGCTCCAACAAATATGGCAAGTTCACTTCGGCACAGAGGTGCAGCCCTTTGGGCCCTTCCAGTCCGGCAACAAAATCATGGTAGTCCTCTTTAGCTTGCTGTTCATTATATCCCGACAGACCGCTGAAGACATAACCCAGCCCCGGCTCATCTAGCCAGACAAACGCATTGGAATTCCTTGCTTTAAGATCCCCATACTGGACGTTGGCTTTCTTCTGAATGAAATCAAACAACACAGCCCTTGCCTCATCGTTGTAAACGATAGGCTTAAGGCTCTCATCAAGCACCTTGAAGCCAAAGCTCACGGGACCGATATTCTGCCCTCTGATAGCTCTACAACCTTCAAGGTCCTTGGACAGAAACTTGTGGAATACTGCGGAATACTCGGCGGTGAGAGCAAAGGTCTCCGGGGCATCCATTTTCACAAAATACCCGTCGAGTTCCTGTTCAAATCGGGCAGTGTCGAAACTAAGCCTGCCTTTGTCATAGTCAATAGCCACACCAGGGAAATTCTGTGAAGCTTGAACATACATGTCTTCGAACAGGCTCACTTTGGGAAGCTGGGGCCAGAACGGGATATCCAGGCCTGAAGCAAGCTCGAGCGCGCGTTCGACATCGGTATGAGGCATTATCCCCATGGCGGTAGTGCCGCATCTCGCCTCAAATGCTATCATGAGTTTCTGGCCTCGCTTTCGACAGATAGTCCCCAAATAATAGCACGAGGACCGGCAGCGCACTGAATTCTGGGGAATATATTGATACTGATCAGAGCCGGTCGTCATCACGTTTCCGTGACCAGTCACTGACCAGTGGAAAACAGCGATCTTGGCCAGAATCCCAGCGGAGACTATGCCTTGAAGCCAATCGGTATCTTGAGATTAGATTGAAGCACTTCCTGCCGACAAACGCTTTCCCAGTCGATTGCCAGGCAAGACCATCACCTTGTTCGACCGTCTCGATTACTAGATTGTCAGATAATCGACAGACTCTCAGGAAGTCTTGGCCATTCGTCGCGGCTGAGACGCATATCGCCTATTTCTGCATCCTACGATTTCTTGTCCCTCGACAGGCTTATGCGAACCTTCCTTGGGTTGCCATTAGTCGCAGCTATGTCAAACGTCATCTCTTCAACAGAAGCCACTGCAGGAACCTTCTGCAGCACATCGATGACATTTATGGGCCTGCGCAGGAAAACCAGGATCAAGGGCGCATCAATCTGAGGTACGACCATCTCGGTATTGGCAACTTCGGGCAACTGGTCAAGGAAGGACACGACCTCCATGATTGTAGCTATTTCAAACGGAGGGATGATTTCCACTTCCCATTGCGGCTTGCCCGATTCTGGCTGCTCTTCAACCTCCAGTGGTCCCGAGGACCCGAAACTTTTCTCAGCATCGTCCGTAACCCCGCGGATCGGCTTCGACTGGTGCGAGTATTCGCCAACTGTCTTCTTGCTCGCTTCTTCAACTATGGTGTCTCTCGGTTCAACAGCTTCCGCTGCTGATCCGTCCCTTGCCTGCCCGATTTCGACGGTCGCAGCACTCTTCTCTTTTCTAAATTCAGGTGACCCATTGTCAAAATCTGCTTGGATCGCTGCTGCCTGTTGCTTAAGGCGTTCCAGCTCATCGAGTAAATAGCCAGATTGCTGATTTACAAGGTTGCGCAGTTCCCCTCGGATTTTGCTTGTCTGGTTCTCCAGTAGCAGCGCTGCTTCTTCTTCAGCTTTAGCCTTGATTGCCTTAGCCTCTTCGTTGGCAAGCTTCACAGCTTCAACTACCTTCCTTTCCACCATCTGTCGAGCTTGTTCTTTGGCTTTGTCTACGACGGCAGCACTTTCGGCTTTGGCTTGCTCCGCTGCTTCTGTCTTGATCTGCATGGCCAGCTTGTCTGCTTCGACGATGGTCCTTTCGGCAAGCCTGTTTAGAGATACCACATGATCCTGGGACTGAGCCAGTTTGTCTCGCTCGTCGATAAGCTCGTTGATGAAGGATGCTACTTGAGTCTCATCTAGTCCATTCTTGGCTCGCTTGAACTCATGCCCACCCAGCACAACCACATCGTCTTTGACAGTATTACCTATAATATTCATAGTCTCACCCCCTTTTCTCACAGGACTAAATAGAGCGTAGCCCTGTTTCGTTACTATCAATGGTATTTGTCACACAACTCAGCTACACGGTTCGTCTGCATTCTGTTCGTCTCCCATTTGAGATGGAGTAGCTCGTCCTCCGTGAACAGCCTCCACCCTTTCCTATCTCTATATTCGGCGTCCCTTATGATGCTCTGCCTAATCCAGCGGAATAGCGTGCTCTTACCTATGCCAACTATCTGGCAGACTTCAGCTGTCCTATAGTAAACCCGACCATCTATTTTTAGAGGCATATGCAATACCCCCCAAGACTAACTGAATATAGTCTAAGATTCGGTTGCTGCCCCGTCAATCACCCATTGGTAATCCCACTTTCGTAAGGGACCGACGTTATCTCACGTCTCACTAGCTTGTCCAGAAACGAGCAAAGAGGAAAGGGGCGAATGCAACATGATTGACTATGGTTATCCCTGGAATCGAAAGGGCTGGATTCTACCGGTGTCCGGACATCCAGCCCTTGTATATGGCAGACCCATCAACAGGTCCTTCCCAGCACGGGTTGTATTTACTTATGCGCCCGGATTCATGACGCGCCCGACAAAGAGAATGGTACCAGTCTCAATGTCACGAATGAGGAAAATGAAGGGGCGGTCAATGGTGACTTCTATGGGCTCGCCAGGCGTTTCAGATTCATCCATAATCACTGCGGTGGCGGCTGCTGCCTCTGTACCTGCCTCATCTAGCGAGACACAAGCCTTGTGTATCACTTCACTTATGAACAGGTACGGTGAACCCGTCATACCCGAGAAATCGGCAGTCCCAGAGAAGGCAATCGGCATGCCCATACCGGCGAGGGTATCCGTTAAGCTAAATTCCGAGTCAAATTCGAACTTGGGCATCGTCAGGGCGACCCCAGTAGGTTGCAGACCGCTTATGATGTCACTGGCCTTGTCAGCCTGAAGTCCTTCTTCGAAAACCTGGAAGTTGCCAGCTTCAGGTAAAAGGACGATCATGGAAAGTTCCCCGCCATCGTATTGCAGCTCAACTGCCTGGTATCCGTCCCCCTCGGTGTAGCCGAAGACCTCCGTCTGTTTCATCATCGACACTATTACCTGCCCGCCGTCAAGCAGGTAGAACGGGCCATCCGCTGTCACGTCCTCATCGAAAGGGTATTCCCAAGCAGCATTGAAGTAGATAGCATTGGTGAGCACAAGACGGGTCAGCGAAGTAATCACACCCTCCGGGATAAGGTCCTTTATGCGTTCTTCAGTCTGCTCACTGACCCATTCATTGACGGCGAGGCGGGACTTCTCTGTCTCATTCATGAAGTCCAGTATTCTTAAGCCGGCACCGTAGTTCTCGGCCAGAACATCGAGGAAGGTGGTAAGGAAGCCGTAGTCCTTTTGCCCCCAGATGGCATTAACAATGTTCAGCCTGAACCCTTCATCATCCTTACCTTGAGCGCCTTCACCCCTGCTGGCAAGTTCTGCATCAAGCCAGTTGAATGCCGGGTGCAGCCTCTCTTGATCAAGGAGGAATTGAAGGGTATCGGCCATCTGTTCCGCGGTCTCCCCGCGGGCTCCGGCATAAGTCATGGCCAGGGCCACGGAGATGCTGTGAGGAGAATAG
>CAZLCQ010000045.1:3467-6848 GCA_964557995.1 uncultured Dehalococcoidales bacterium | reverse complement strand
CGTGACATTCCGGTTGATACCTCGTATCGTCTGCGCATCAACTTTTCCGCCGATAATGCGAACCGGCCGTACGTCTCCTACGGTGATGTTATCAGCGGCGACTTCGACCCGTCGCTGGTCAACAATAAGATCGTATTGATCGGGATGACGGCTACCGGCGAGCCCGACACCTGGGCTATCCCCACCTCAGCCAGCAAGGTTCCCGGAGTGTTTATACACGCCGCTGCCATGGATACCATTCTAACGGAGCGTTTCCTCACAGAGCCCGGCACCACCGCCACGCTAGTGATTATGCTGGTGCTGGTTGGCATCACTGCCTTTGCCTTGCCCCGATCCGGGACACGGTACCGGAAAGATATAGCCAAGGGACTGGGAATAACCGCTGTCGTATTTATTGCCTGTCTGGCAGGCGGCTTTTTGGCTTTCGATAGAGGATATATTCTGGACCTGTTTTATCCCTTGTTGCTGCTACCAGTAGTCTATGTCGGTAACGCTCTTTACATGGTCGTCGCTGAGCAGTCGGACAAACGGTTTGTCAAGGAGCTTTTTGGTCGATATATTTCACCGCAAATAGCCAGGGAGATAGTCAGTCGCGCGGATGTCGGGGACCTTCGCCTCGGAGGCGAAGAAAGAGAAGTAAGTGTGCTATTTGCTGATATCCGCGGCTTTACCCAGATAAGCGAGCAGCTGTCCCCTGAAGCCGTAGTGAATATGCTCAATACCTACCTGTCGGTTGTGGCCGATGCAGTAGTAAATCACAATGGTATAGTCAACAAGTTTGCCGGCGATAATATCATGGCAGTGTGGAACGCGCCGCAAGCCCAGCCGGAGCACGCGTTGCTGGCAGTAAGGGCGGCCTGGGAAGCACAGCGGAAACTTGCCGAACTACGGCAGACAGATGCCCGGTCACTCCCGGTACAATTCGGGATTGGCATCAACACCGGCGTAGCCCTGGCCGGCAATATAGGCTCAGCCGGACGCAGCGAATATACTGTTATCGGCGATTCCGTCAACACCGCTTCACGCATCTGCAGCAGCACCCCAGCCGGTGAGGTCTGGATCGGCGCTGAGACGTACAACCAGACAAAGGATCACATAGAAATCTGCGAACTCGAGGCACAACAAGTCAAGGGGAAATCAGAACCAATAAAAGTATATCGAGTAACGGCGTGCGCCTTATGACGTCCCAGAGTGAAACCAGGCCATCGCTTTCTTAATGTGTACGCTTGCCCTTTTCTATGAGAGTCTGGCAGCCAACTGTCTCCAGATTATGAGGTGCAACAGGTTTGCCTGGATAGTTAATGCAGTAGTCTATCGCTGCTCCAGTCGCAGGCCTGCCTTCGTTATAGCCCGCATGTGGGTAATCCACTTACAGATACCTGGTTGACAATCTTCCATCACCGTTCTAATTGCTTGTCAACACTGAAGATGATCTCCCTAAAACACCTGCCGTCTGAGTGCATCATGCAACCTTCCACCTGAGGAGAAACGTTGTACTTCATTCCTATACCGTCAAACCAGCCATAGATTCTTTCGAAAATACCGCACTGATATTGTTCGATAACACCCATTCGTTTCATGCCCTCGTAGGCAAAGCACCTCTCGAAATCACCACGCAGAACGTTTCTTGACGGCAGGCTAAAGCTTGCCTTCATGAAATCCCCCTTCACTATATCCCAGGCGGCCTCCAGCAGCGACTTGACATCTTCGAATGTGGCCACCTTCTGCAAGCCGACTGCCTTCTGAATTCTTCTGATCTCTATGATTCCCATGGCTCTCACGGCAGTTCTGTTTATCTGGTTCGTCTTTTCCATGCCGCACTCCCGCAGGCAGTGATAGAACCACAAGGCATCATGGGTCATCCAGTTCTTGATTAGGATTTCCTTCAGCTGATTCTTGCTAAGTGTCTCCATGTTCAGCATTCTCCTTCTCAGCACCAGCTAAACACCTACGACCTAGTCCTTCTTACGGTCCTCTACCCGCACTTCCATCACAATATGCCCCCAGCCACCACAGTTGACACCCACATCAAAACACCCTGTACGTTTGAATCGCATCTCGTTAGGATCCACCCCAGCATAGAATAGCTCCTGTGCCGCATAGATTAGTGTCGGCATGAAATGTAGGGCACCAAAACAGATCCTTTTCGGACAGAGCTTGGTCAGGATATTGCCTGCGCCATCAAAATAGAACTTATCACCAACCTTATGTTGACTATTGCAGCCGTGTGAGTCCACAACCTCAACAACAATCGTCTTGTTCATTAATGCCGGCGCTTTGGAAAGAACGTCCTCGTTTCTGGGGTTTTCTCTAAACTTCCTCATCTCCTCATCGCTGTAACCCAAGTGCTGTTGATAGAATTTCCAGACATCTTCGCTTACTTTCATTCATTTCCTCCTTCAATAACGGTTTGTTATTAGCAGGATAACAAGGCATAGCGAGTCTGTCAATAGTAGTTATAACGCACTGTTATATATTCCAAAAATTTCCTTACTGGATATTACGAACTGTGATAAAATCCGGGTGTGGACTCTCCCGGCGTTGGCATGAGGATTCAGCAGGCCAGAGAGGAGCTTGGCATCACCCAGCAAGAACTGGCAAGCAGGTTGGGCTGCACGCAGGCAGCCCTGTCTAACTATGAGCTGGGCAAAAGGCGACTCTATCTGGCCAACCTGGAAAGAATCGCGACTGCCTTGGGAAAACCTCTGAGTTATTTCACGGAACCAGCCCCGGATGAAGATGATGCACGAGACTGGGCTCGGTATCCTCACCGCTAGAGCGCGATGCGTTAAACATTCTGAATAATCCTGCAGTGCAGTCGAGTTCGATTGCTCTCCTCGTGTTATGCACCGACGGCATCTTAGATTTCTGCTAGCTGGGCAGCTTTCCTCTTACGCAGAATCACCCTGGCGGCTATCAGACCGAGCAAGCCGGAGATTAGCAGAGTCTTTCTGCCGTCGGGCATTGGGGTCCAAAACTGCTGCCCCCAAGAGTCCATTAGCTTGCCCAGACCAATGTCCGGAATCTTGAATTTCCTTTCGCCGGTTTCATGGTCGTACTCGTAAAACTCAACTTGAGTATTCTCAATTGAGGTCTCCTGCTTATTCACATAGTCCACCCAAATGTGTATGGGCGATGAATGTATTAGATAGGTAATGTTTCTCGCATCCAGAACAGAAGCCAAGACCAGCGCTCGGGCTTTGCAGTCCCCCGCGCCCCGCTCCAGTACCTGTTCGATGGTGGGACAATACCAGGGCATACCATAGAGTTCCCAATCGTGCCGATAGGGTATCCTAGACAGGACTGCTTTCTCTATATCAACGGGATCAGACGGAAAGTCATTCAGCATAAACTCAACAGCGCCTGGATCGGCACCAAAGT
>CAZLCQ010000045.1:0-3367 GCA_964557995.1 uncultured Dehalococcoidales bacterium | reverse complement strand
ACTGACCGACCAGAACACGTGTCAGTTACTACCTCTTGCGTCTCCCTCTTTCTATATTTCGCAAGGTCTCATCATCAAGGCCGAAGTGATGGGCTATTTCATGGCGCACCACTTCCCCTACTTTTGCCTCGATTTCGTAGACGGAGCGGCATTGTGCCTCTATCGCCCTTTGAAAGATACTTATCTTATCGGGCAAGACTAACCCGTACCCCCGCCCCCGCCTAGTCTGAGGTACGCCCTGATAAAGGCCCAGCAATTGCCAGGGGCTCTTTGTCCTGGTCTGTCTCAGCTGAACCGCTGTGGGCCGTTCTTCTACTACGATATCAACATTTTCGAGCTTGCGCTGAAATTCCAGCGGCAGACTCTCGATTGCTCTGTCTACGAGACCTTCGAACTCTTCTCTGTCCATATCAAGAGAATACAGACGCTACCAACGGGAGTGAAGAACGATCACTTCTATGTTAGCACCGAACCATGCCGATAGACAAACAAGTGATAGTTGACGCTATCATCAAAGCAACTCTTCGTGTTGATTGAACCAGCCGCAGTGCGAGACCCCTTACTTGCCCACCAAAGCGCACTATGGCAATTTATCATGCCATCGAGATGGCCTTTCTTGACGAAGCACGATAATTAGGATAGGCTATGGGCTTAAATCTGAAAGGAGACGTGCTAAATTGCAGTGCCGCGGCATCAGAGGGGCTACCACGGCTTCCGCAAACAATAAGAGAAGCATCCTGGCAGCCACTAAGAAGCTGCTTCTGACAATGGCGGAGGCCAACAATATTGAGACTCAGGATATTGGCGCTATCCTGTTCACAACTACGCCAGACCTGAATGCTGAGTTTCCTGCTGCAGCGACAAGAGAGCTGGGATGGCCTCCTAACCTCGCTTTGCTCTGTGGACATGAAATGAGTGTCCCCGATACGTTGCCTCGTTGTTTGAGAGTTCTCATGCTTGTGAACACCGAGATGGGATCCGATCAAATCACACATGTATACCTAGGAGAGGCGAAGAACCTAAAGGACAAACCATAACTCACGATTGGAGGCGAGACATGATCATAGTCATGAAAGGTAGCTCCAGGCCTGACGACATCAGCAGAGTCACAAAGCGAATCGAAGACTTTGGTCTAAAGACACACATTTCAGAAGGTGTCGACCACACCATTATCGGCGTACTAGGCAAAGTCTTCACGGAGCTTCGTGATGCCCTGGAGCTGCTACCCGGGGTAGAACAGGTTCTACTCGTGAGCAAGCCCTACAAACTTGCCAGTCGGGAGTTTCACCCCCGAGATACGGCAGTGGACGTAAAAGGCGTGGCTATTGGTGGCAATGAAATAATCGTCATGGCTGGTCCGTGCGCCATAGAAAGCGAGGAGCAACTACTAGCCACAGCTCAGGCAGTCAAAGCTGCTGGTGCCACTGTGCTGCGCGGGGGTGCCTTCAAACCACGCACCTCGCCTTACGACTTTCGAGGGCTAGGGGAAACAGGACTGAAGATACTGGCAGCGGTAGGAAAGGAAAACAAGATGCCCGTGATTACCGAGGTTATGGCACCAGACCACGTCGATTTAGTAGCCAAATACGCTGATATACTTCAGGTCGGCGCCAGAAACATGCAGAACTTTGTTCTGCTCGATGAGGTGGGCAAAACAAACAAGCCAGTGTTGCTCAAACGCGGTATGTCTTCTACTATTCAAGAATGGCTGTTAGCCGCTGAATATGTTCTAGCTCAAGATAACGAGCAGGTTATTCTATGCGAGCGAGGTATCAGAACCTTTGAAACCCAGACTCGCAATACCATGGATGTCAGCTCAATACCAATTATCGAAAGAGTCAGCCATTTGCCAATTATCGCTGACCCCAGCCACGCTACAGGCAAATGGTACCTAGTGCCTCCTTTGGCATTGGCAGCGGTAGCTGCGGGAGCAGATGGACTTCTCATAGAAGTACATCCTAATCCTGACATGGCGCTTGCCGACGGTCCTCAATCACTCAACTTTGATAGCTTTCGACTGCTCATGTCTCAACTATTGCCCGTAGCCCAAGCTAGAAACAGACAGCTAGCTACTCAGAGCGCAAAGAGCAAGCCCTGAGACCATGGAAATCGAGCAGGAGCTAGCCAAGATAACTCCTCAGGGGGAAACACTCCTTACCATAGGGGTGTTTGACGGCGTCCACGCCGGCCATCGCTACCTGCTGAATCGATTACAGCAGCAAGCAGCAAAGGAGAACTTGCTCAGCGGAGTAGTCACCTTCAATCCTCATCCTCAATCGGTGTTGCATCCTGGCCGTCAATTGCCCTGGCTCACCGATCTGGATGATAGGGTCACGACTCTTCAGCAACTCGGCCCCAATATAGTTGCGGTGTTGACATTTACTCCCAAGTTGGCCCGGCTCAGTGCACGAGACTTCATGTCCTTGCTCAGAAAATACCTCAAGGTGCGGGGTATCATGGTGGGGCTCGACTTCGCTTTGGGACGAGGTGGGGAAGGTGATATCAGCCTGCTTCGCACTCTGGGAGGTGCAATGGAGTTCACTGTACATGTCATCCCCCCCTTTACAATCGACGGCGAGGTAGTCAGCAGCACCCTCATCCGCCAAGCCCTAGCGCGAGGTGATATGAGAAGAGTAGAGAAGTTAATGGGCCGCCGTTTCTACCTGCGGGGCAAGGTGATCACGTCGGACAAACGAGGGAGACTTCTGGGATTTCCCACCGCCAATCTGGATATAAAGCCACAACAAGCATTACCAGACAATGGCATATATGCTACTATCACTCTGGTAAATGGCGAGCGTTTCCCCTCGGCAACCAATGTTGGCACCAGTCCAACCTTTGGGGAACGGGAAAGAAGGGTGGAGACGTACCTGCTAAACTACAAAGGTGACCTGTATGACAAACAGTTAAGGGTAGAGTTTGTGAAAAAAGTGAGAGATGAGCAGCGCTTCCCTTCTGCCGAAGAGCTAATAGCACAAATGGGAAAAGACGTTCAAGAAGTGGACGCGATTTTGGATAAGGACCTGAAATGACTGATACAAGGTTTGCCGCCCTATTAAAGCGAGGTGTGGCTGAGATCATAACAGAAGCCGAGCTAATAGGCTTGCTCGACTCGGGCAGAATCTTGAACCTGAAGCAGGGCTTCGACCCCAGTGCTCCTGACATTCATCTCGGACATGTAGTGGGACTGAGAAAGCTGCGGCAATTCCAGGAGCTAGGACACAAGGTCACTCTCGTAGTCGGCGACTGGACAGCCAGAATTGGCGACCCCAGTGGCCAGTCAGCCACTCGCCCTATGCTTTCGCCCGACGAAATACAGACAAATGCTCGGACTTACATGGAACAATTCTTCAAGGTGGTAGATAAG
>CAZLCQ010000044.1:0-7049 GCA_964557995.1 uncultured Dehalococcoidales bacterium | reverse complement strand
CATCGACTATTGAGACAAAACGGTCGCCTTCGGAAGCCGAAACCCAATCGAGGCGCACTCGATCAGCTTCAATTCCTAGCTGAGGCAGCATTTTCTCCACTAATTTCATACGGCGTATCGTCTTATAATTTCCCTCAACATAGTGACAATCACCGGGATGGCAGCCTAAGACCAAAACACCGTCGGCCCCTAGTTGAAAGGCTTTAAGAATGAAGGCTGGCTCTACTCGGCCGCTGCACATCACCCTGATGATGCGCACATTGGGAGCGCACTTCATCCTAGCTGTGCCCGCGAGATCGGCACCGCGGTAAGAGCACCAGTTACACAAAAAGCCGACAATCTTAGGTTCGAAATTATTCATTATCACCTCCGCCAGATTTTAGTCACCCGATGTTGACATATATTTCTTCGGCAGTTGACGCTCCAGAAGTTTCGCACGTTCCATGCATGGGCTCTTTCTTACCATGCCCTTCAAACGCTCTCGGTCGCCGTCTGCAACTCCGTTACCCTGAAGGGCGCTCCTAACAAGCTGAAACAGACAGTCGTAGGATCTTTCTATGCCATCCTCATCAATTGAGTATAGCACCCACAGGCCATCACGCCTTACTTTCAAAATGCCAGTATTGTATAGAGTGGTCAAACCCCTGGAGGCCCGTGTTTGGGATATCTTCATTGCTTGCATTACTTCGCAAACACAGCACTCCCGCTCCAGAAGTAAGTTCATAATTCTGAGCCTCGTTTCATCTGACAAGGCCTTAAACAACTTCAATGCATTCTGCACGTAAAGAAACTAAACTATATGCGTATTGAAGCATACAGCTTAGCCCGAAATAGCATGTGTTGTCAAGGCGGGTTCAGAGAGAATGGGAGTTCTTCCACTCCGAAACCAACGTTTTCGCTCGATCTTCACTAGATCGTGCACCTTGGCTTTCTTGTCAAGCGCAGTTTCCGATTGGGGATGATTTGTGCCCCGGCATTCGCCCAGGCAAGCCTTAAATTGCGCAATTTATGCTGGGAAGCACATCTGGATTTAGTCTGTGATGAGAACTCTCCCTATCGAAAGCTCATTCCGTAATCTTCCCCGGCCTGACCACCTGCCCAAAATTCCTAGGCGTACGTATTTCCTCTAAGGCGGACAGCCTGCCTAGCTTTTCCAGGCGTTTGATAATCAGATCCCAGGCGCAGTCTTTTCCAGGGTCAATCTCGCATTTGCCATGTTGAGAGCCTCCGCAAGGACCGTTAAGTAAAGATTTGGCGCATCTGGCGACGGGACAAATACCACCGGTTATGGCCAACATGCAGTCTCCGCAGGCAGCACATCTTTCTTCGAGAGTATTGTCCTCCCTGATCTCTGACCCGATAAAGAGAGTATTTTGGGACGGGAAGGCTGGGCAATCGGGTAGGACTTGAGTTATGGTTTGCACTCCCAAACCACAGGCTAACGATAGAACGGCCTCTATGCCCTGTATTTGGGTCTGAAGCATGGTGAGTGTCAGGTAAGAGTCGCACTGCTTGGGCAATGTAGTTACCCTCAGGTTGAAGTTCTTACCTCTTAACTTCCCGCCCAGTTCAAGCAGTTGAGCCAGAGTTTTGGCTTCTCTCAAGCCCCTTGGTGGCTGGGTGCACCCATCGCAGCCAGCAATTAAGATAGAGTCGTAAGGGGATAGAAAATCCAGAATCTCATCCAAAGGTTTCTGAGCCGTTACTATCACTGTCTGGCCTCCTTCGAACAGGCAATTTCTATCCTTGCCCTGAACTGCTTTAGCTCTTCGTGGAAAGCTTCCGGATATCTTGGAGCTACAGAGCAAAAATGGATCCTTTCTTCAAGCCCAATTTGGCTCAAAGTCTTCTTTAAGGCTGTGGTCGATCTCTCAGCCTCCCTGCTTCCCGTCTTCGATTTACAGTCTTCTTGAGGGCAGGCAGCTATCAAGATGCCATCCATGCCATTCTGCAAAGCTTCCACGATGTGCAGACGGTCAACTCTCCCAGCACAGGGCACATCCATAACATGAACATTGGAATCAAATTCTTCATCAAGCTCTGGGAAAACGGACCACTGACAGCGCAGCACCAAAATACTTGCTTTGCCCTTCTCTTTGGGTAATTCGGATATTAAGGCCGACATTCGGTCCTGTTCCCAGTGCTCTAAATCCAGAGCAAGAGCGGGACATAGGCTTACACATAAGCCACAGCCGCGGCATAATTCCAGATCGAAGCTAGCTGCGCCATGCTCCAGTTTAGCGGCATCGTAAGGGCAGTAGAATACGCAGTTGCCACAACTGATACATTTGTTTCTATCTGCTTTGACCTTCAGACTATTTCGCCTGAGCTTGATTAGCTCTCTAGCATAGCCAAATTGTTCCAGAAACACATTGAGCGCTGTGATTCTACGCCCGGTGACCGCGCTTCCTCTTTCAAATCGGCAGTAATCCTCGTCGCAGGCGAGAACATAAATATTCTTTATTCCCACTGGGGATATGGCTTTCAGAAGAAGCTCTGGTGGGATACGCCCGACACAGGGGACAGACAGGGGAATAAACTTGGAAACTCCAAACAACTTGTCTACATCTTGAAAGTCGGGGGCGCTTCCTTTACACATAATAACCAGCGAGTCAGACTTATATTCGTCTTTTGCGTTCTCCAGGTATCTGGTTAAGGAATTTATGTCATAGTAGATAATATTGATTGCCTTAGCGGGGCAGCTAGAGTAACAAATCGCACACACCTGGCACTTTTCTATCTCCAGGACCAATTTGCCTGTTTCAGGGTCTTTCTTTATTGCCTCAAAAGGACAGGCCGAGGAACACACAGCACAGTTACTGCACGATTCCTCATTTAGTTTAAGGGCAGATTTTGGCTGGCTGTCTGATGGTTCCAGTTGATGCACCTCTTCTTACGAATCTATACAAGATCACAACTGACGACTTCGGTCTCAAGGCTCTTCATTCGCAGAACTCTTTCACATATCGGTGCCACTTTAATCAGAGCAGATTGAACCCGAGAAAACTGGCACAGCTGGCTATTGGAGATTTTGCTGCCTATAGAGGCTTTCTAAGATACACTATTCGACTTCGGCAAATCCTTCTGGCGTATATGCGGTAATTGGAAGCCCTTCTTCTATATCTTTCCCTGGCAGATAATCAAAAGCTTTCTGAACTGAATCACCCACTTTCAAGGAGATGGCCCAGAGTGGTATGTTAGCGGGACATACATCAGCACACAAACCACATCCTACACAGGATGCGCTTATGTGGAACAATCTTACCAAGTGGTAGAATGTCGTGTCGGAAAGCATGCTCACGGATCCATTTTTCTCTAGCGCTGTTTCGTAATGGACCGACCCGTGTTCGCTGTCCTTACTGTCGAAAAAGCATACGTGGCAATAACAAATGGGACAGACCTTGCTGCAATTATGGCAATCTATACATCTACTAAAGGTCTTTGTCAGGTCATCAATACCCAGGGTTTTCGTTTCAACCTCATCAGAAAGTCTCTGCCTCTCGGTTTCCCGCTCCTTCCTTATCCGGTCCATTGCCGCCCAGTCAGGTTCTTCTTCGCTGAGCTGTCCCGATATGCCCTCGACGAATCTCTCTCCTTTGTCGGTGTTCAACAATAGTACACTCTTTTTGTCGATTTCCTTATTTCCCAGTAGTGATAGCGTAATGTCGGCGGTGTAAGGCACAAAATACGTGCAAGCCTTACAGGCAGGCCTTATATCAGGAACAGCCTCACCTTGTTCAATTGCTTTCCAGTATCTAGCTAGCTGTTCCTCAATATCCCCGGCCACAGCCATTTCCAGTGGATAGACTCCACCGCAGGTTGAACTTATGAACAAAAAGTTTTCCAGGCTACCTTGATTTCGTTTCACAAGTTCCACAAATGCCCTCAGTTCGCAAGGTCTTAGAACCACAGCGATAGGGTCAGTAGCAGGTTCCATTAATGTGAGACGAGAAAGCTGTTTACCGAGATTCACTGGCATCAAGGGGAACAGGGGCAAGGCAGACTCGATATGATCAGGATTGGTAATAAGTGAATAAGAGATAGCGCCATGCTCGTCCATCTTTCTGAGCGTCAAAACGCCTTTTACCCTGCCGTCTTCTAGAAGAAATCGGAGTAGCTCTTTAAGAGCGTCTTCTGCGCTTTTATCTATCCTTAATACCTTAGTCATCCTGTCTCTCCTGTCTGGCAGAGACTCCTGCATATGACTGTTCTACCTCTTGGAACTCATCTTCCTTAAAAGTTGTCAATGGTAGAGGTTCATCAACCTTCCTGCCCGGTACATAGTCAAAGGCTTGCTGATTTCTATCACCGACCAAAGTGAAGATTTGCCCTACCCGGATAGCCATAGGACAGGCGTCTTCACACATACCGCATGATACACAAGAGAGTGACATATGCAGCATCCGTCCGATGTGAAACAGCAAAGTATCGGTAGGAATTGTCAGACTGCCTCTTGCTTCTGCTCTCGCAATGTAATCTCCAAAGGTGAATTTCATCTTATCCGAATCGAAATTACACTGTTGGCAGTAGCATATAGGACAAACCCTCATGCAGTTATGGCAATTTATGCACGCGCTAAAGGCTTCTGCCAGTTTGTCTATTCCTTCAATATCGGCTCTTAGTGCTTCGTTGGCTTGCTCTCTTTCCTTCTTTCTGTTTTCGGTCAAGCTTTTCACTTCAGCTTCCCAATCGGATACATCCTCTTCAAGCGGGATGCCTAGTTTGTTCAAGATACCTTCACCTTTGGCACCATGGGGAATAAGGAGAATATTGCCGCTACTTGCTCCCAGTGTTCCTACGTGTAAATCCTCCCCACCGGTGGCAGAAAACTTGTCACATATTCGACACACCGGCCGCATGGGCTTGCTGTCCCAATCTTGAGAGGCATCTTCAAATACTTCATCACCCTTTGTTGGATCTCTAAAATAGTCAGACAGAGGCATCACCCCTGGGCAATCCACAGTGACAAGTATCATGTTTTCGAGGTCTACTTGCCCAAGCTTAGCTAGCTCAATTGTCGCCCTTGCCTCGCAGGGGCGCATGATAGCAGCTATTCTTTTCTTCCCTTTCCCACGTCTTGTAAGGGCGGAAATAGCCCGAGCTCCCTGAACTGGCATAAGTGGAGATACCGGAGATGCTCCTTCAAGAAATGACTCATTTTGAACCAAAAAGTAAGCAAACGAATCGCCCGTTGGCACTCTAGCGGGAATAAGGACAGCATCAAAAGCGCCCTGTTTCAAAGCACGTTTGGCAAAATCTATGATACCTTTCTGTACGCTACCTTCGGCAGGTAATAATGCCCCTTTTCGAGTAGTAGTCATATCAACTCCTTATCACTCTCAAGAACGCCCCTCTTTCCAAGAAATCCATTCAGATTGCTTTCTTCAGAAGTAGTGAGCAAAACTTATGCTACATTGGACCTGTTAGTAGTTATCACTCAGTCTCCTTGACTATTCTCTACGATACCCTTCAATGAATTTCTCATAAGTTCTGCATGGGTCTGACGAACCAGAAGTACGCTAATGCCCAACATCCGAAGATGATAAAGGCTCCGTTCAGTATGGAACTTAAGGCAAGCTGAGGTACTCCCGTCAAGATATGGGTTATATTACAACCTCCGCCGAGCGCCGCTCCGAAGCCCATCAAGCAGCCACCAAAAAAGGTCTGGATCAGCACTTTTGGTGCTGGTGCCCGTAACTTAGCTTCACCAGCAATCTTGGCTCCTATAAAAGACCCAAGGATGGTGGAAAGAAGCATTACAGAAAGCCAGCCAATGAGGTTTTGGCCCAGGAGTAGACTTTGAATGGTTGTCCAGTATCCACCGCAAATGGCCAGACCATAGCTCCGTCCGGCAGCAGTTGAGGCGATAAAAGCAAGAATTCCTATAATGGCTATGACAATCGCTGTTGCCTGCCATCCCCATCCCTTCTTGAATATCCTGGTACCTACAGAAATACTTTCCGCTTCTTTGGAAGACCCTTTACTGCTTTTGGAACGGATAGCCCATATAATAAGGGCAACGCCCGCGATACCAAAAGCTAATGCATAGTGGGGAATGCCAAATATGTTAGCTAACGTGAGGTTTGCCCCATCTGCTAATGTCACCGTTGTTGCACCCCTGATAGCTACAATTAATGGGTGGAACGCACCCATCGTAGTCATCAGTCCCACGAGTATTAGACCGAGTACTGCTGACATTGCGCCTACCATGCCTTCTCCGAAGCGGTAAGTTATACCACTGGCACATCCACCCGCCACTACCATGCCAATTCCAAAGACAAAGCCGCCGAGCATATTGGCACCCCAAAAGAACGTATTGGGGCTTATAGTAATTACCCCTGCCATGTCCAGGGCTGCAAATGCTACCATCTGGATAAGAATCGCAAGCCCCACCGCCTTCAGGAGTGCGTACTCTTTCAGTACGATAATGTCCCTAAAAGCAGAGTTCATACAGAACCTGCCCCTTTGCAAGGCAAACCCAAAGGCTAAACCAATGGGAATGCCCAGAAATATCAATGGGCTCATTTTTATCCCCCCTTAGCCTCTATGTATATTTTGTGGTCGGGACCATCAACCTTCTCTACTTTCAGTACCTTGTGCCCGTTCTTTTCAGCATTACCCGGAATACGCTCTACTGAGAGCGGATAATCAACCAGGACCTCCAGGATTTGTCCCTGTGCCATCTTCTTGAGTTTTACCATCGTCTTAACATCGGGATTGGGACAAATTTCGCCCCTTACATCAAGAGTCTCGTCGGGTTTAATCTCTTCTGCCATCTCGTCTCCTTTCTTAAGTATTTATTCATGAATTTTGCTTTGGCCTAGCCAAAGCTAGGCGAGTTATCTGCCTTTAGCCACAGCCGCCATCACCTCCGTTTGGTGTTGGTGGAACCGCTTCACCGGCACCGGTTGTAAACGGATAATCAGGACTCGTGGCTGGGTCAAATCTCTTGGCTGCCACGACCGGGTCGGTAGTCCAGCCGCTCATTCCCCACAAGAGGTTCTTTGCGTCGTAACCCAACACATTCAGGATAGCCGTTGCCTGACTTC
>CAZLCQ010000043.1:0-7050 GCA_964557995.1 uncultured Dehalococcoidales bacterium | reverse complement strand
CCACAGCAACAAGAGTAGTTCCCGGCAGCACATGCCCCTTCTCTACAAGCACCTGATGTGCTATCCCCCCCTTCCCAACTTCGTAGTAATTCTCTATACCCTGTTCGAGAACAAACTTCTTTATGTTGAGACACTTCTTGGCAGTATCTATATCCTTGTTGGGCACATAGTGGTCCAGCACCACCACTATTCTCGCGGGGTCCCACACTTTCTTGACGTCCAGTTCTCTGAATCTAGCAATCGTATGCGCACCCAGCGCATCGTGTATCATAGCCCGGTCAACAGAGACCTCAACTATCTCATCCGGCCTCACGCCTTTCTTTCCAGCTTTCTTAGCTAGTATCTTCTCTACCAGAGTCATGTTAGTTCCAATTCTGCAAGTGTTTATCTTATCTCATGCAGCGGAGTTGCGGCAAATGCTCCACGTCTTTGCATCAAGAGGCAGCAACATGGTATTTTTGAATCAGTGGTCATCAACGAAGTCATCAAGCTTCTAGAACAGGAATATGGGCTTTGCCAGTGGCATCCGAATAGTAACCCTGTTGACGTGCTTATAGAAACCATATTATCCCAGAATACCTCTGACACCAATTCCGGACGGGCTTTTGCCTCTCTCAAGGCTAGGTTTGATAGCTGGGAGGCCGTAGCGTTTGCTCCGGCCGAGCGAATTGCCGAGGTCATTAAGTGCGGAGGATTGAGCCAGATTAAGGCCATCAGAATCAAGCAGGCACTCCAGCGAATCGAGAAAGAACAGGGCCATATCACCCTGGATTCTTTCAAATCCAAGACTATGATCGAAGCCGAGAACTACTTGCTGCGTTTACCTGGGGTCGGTCCCAAGACAGCCAGCTGCGTGCTGCTTTTTTCCCTGGGTAGGCCGTCCCTGCCTGTCGATACCCATGTTTTTCGAGTAGCCAAGAGACTGGGACTGATTGACTCCAAGGTGACCATAGATAAGGCACCTGGCTTGCTGCGGAAGCAGGTCCCACCCTCCACAGTGTATCAATTCCACGTCCATATGATAGAGCATGGCAGGCGGGTCTGCCACGCTCGCAAGCCTTCCTGTTGCAGGTGCGTATTGAAGGGAATCTGCCCGAGCTCACTTTGCTAATTCGGCCTGATTAGCAAATGCTATAATGGCCGCTATGGCACAGATACTGAAGAGCAAGAATCTGGCTACCAAGTTCCAGATAATGGTGGAAATAGCCGCGCATCAGCCCAACATACAACAGAAAGACATCTCCCCGAGACTGGGCATCACTTCACAAGCGGTTTCCGAATACATAAGAGAGTTGATAAGGGACGGCTGGCTGAGCTCCGAGGGTCGCTCACGATATAAGGTGACCAACGAGGGCGTAGACTGGATTCTGCAGATGTCCCGCCAATTACACAGTTACGCCTGGTTTGTGAGCAAAGCCGTGGCCGACATATCAACCACCACGGCCGTAGCGGATACCAATTTGTCCGCTGGTCAACCGGCATCGCTATATATGAAGGACGGCTTGCTTTTCGCGTCGAAGGCCACCAGGGCCAAAGGAGCTAAAGGAACGGTCGTAACCCAGGCCAAAAAAGGGCAGGATGTCGGCATTCGAAATATCGAAGGAGTAATAAGGCTCGAGCCAGCTAGAGTAGTGATAGGCAGTGTACCCAATGTGCAGGACGGAGGTTCGGGCAGCAGCGACTCAACCCGATTGGAGAAGGAAGTAAAGAAAGCAAGGCTGACGGGAGCAATTGGCACGGAAGCTCTGGTAGCATTGCTACAGACTGGTGTACAGCCTGATTACCTTCATGGCGTCCGAGAAGCAGCCATAGAAGCAGCCTACTGCGGCTTACCCTTCCTGGTGGTCTGTAGTGAGGACAACGTTTCCATCTTGGTGCAGAGGTTGGAGGAGGAGAACTTAGAATACAGCATTGTTGATTTAAGGAAAGATGCTAGCTGAAACCATCTTGATCGGCGGTGGTTATTTATTTGGTTCGCTCCCTTTTTCCGTTGCCGTGGCCAGACTGAGGGGCTTGGATGTCTCCCAAGAAGAAGACTTACACATAGCCTTGTGGCATCAGATAGGAAAAAGATCGGCTACATTAGCAGGCGCAGTCGATTTCTTCAAAGGAGTTATTGTCGTACTCATCGGCTTTGGCCTCGGCATGTCAAGCACCGCGGTCGCCTTTTCCGGGGTGGCGACTGTAGCGGGACAAATGTGGCCGCCACCTTACGGCGGCCATGGGGAGAGAGGAAATGCTCCCGGTGTAGCTGTGGTGATGACCTTGGCTTTGGTCTATGGAATATATTGGGCTTTGCTTTCCCTCATATTCTTTGCCACAGGTGCTGCTCTGAAATCTTACTACGAGAGGCGCAGTACGACATCCCGTCAGACCAAGGATGGCGAAGCCAAACCCCATATAGCTAGTCACCCCCTGGCTCTGAGTTTGCCTTCGGGCATGCTCTTGGGCTTCGTTGCAGCTCCAGTAGCTTCCTGGCTTTCCAAAGGATCGACAACTGTGGCACAGGCTCTCCTTGCTTTGCTCATTATTATTGTGGTGCGGCGGTTGACCGCTGCTCTCAAGGCGGATCTCAGGAAGGGCAAGGTCACTATGAGAATGTTGATCGAGCGTTTTCTTTTTGACCAGTTATTGGAAGGGTAGAAATAACTACTTGCTAGTCCTAATTCGGCGAAAGGCAAAATAACTTACAGCTATGCCGACGATAACCATTACCACTATCCAGACGACGAGCACGGTGGGATAGAGCTGTGGATTGAAGGACTTTGACACCTTGCCTCCCAGTGCTCCTAATGTCAGGAATATTGCCTCCCAAGCCAGAACATGTATCAGGACAGCGGTCAAGAATCTTTTGTAGCCAATTCTAGACATTCCAGAGACAATATTACTGACAAGGGCAAACCCAGGGGTAAAACGTGCCACGACTATGCTAGGTATAGCCAGCGTCCCCAATCTTTGTTTTACCAGGTCAATTCGCTCCTCGGTAATCCGAATACGCTTGCCAATTCGTTTTATTACCGTGTTTCCCACGCTGGATGAAATACGATAGCTAGCCGCGGAGCCGCATAAGCGGCCCACCATGGCTACTGCTAGAAATGGGAGCGCGGCTGCAACATAACCGGTACGAACAACTTCAAAACCAGTGAAAATTAGCAGGGCTTCGAAAATGGGAGAGGTTACAGGTAACCCTATCTCCATGAGCACAGCGAGCACAAATATAATACCAAGCCATAACAGGCTGCCTGCGGTGACCATACCCAGAATTTGCCATATGCTATTCCACATGTTTCAAAGAATTATAATCTAATCATCATCTCTGCACTAGTGTATCCACGGAATTGCATCTTTCACCGTTGTAACTGAGAAAGGACGAAGGAGCATAGCTGTTCTTGACAGCACGAATATTGACACTGCCCACAGTATATTTGCCAACTAGTGGTAAGGAATAGATCCTGTGCGGCAACATCATTCTGAGCTGATCCTCGAGGTAGAACCAGGGTGACAACTCTACTGCAGAAAATCCAGTTTGCTTGAGCTCTGCTTCGACCTCTGGCATACTGAAGAACGTCTTATGTTCAAATGTTGGGATTTGTAGGAACTTGGCAAGTTTTCGCACAGGCGGCAAGTGCCAAAAGTCATTTATCGGTACACACAAAACCAGACTGCCTCCCTCTCTCAAGGCTGTGTGAATCTTCTTCAGTAAGATCTGAGCGTCTTCATAGGAAAAATGTTCCAATACATCAAGACACGAGACCTTATCAAACGACTCTTCATGCTCTATTAGCAGGGCATCGCAAACCTGAAAATCAAGATTGTTTATGTCACCATACCTTTTCCTCGCCTCGTTAATTGCATACTCAGAGGCATCAATAGCTAGTACTTCGGCTCCATACTGAGACGCCACGGCAGCAGCAAACCATCCGGTACCACATCCTATGTCCAGAATTTTCTCACCTGGCCCTGAGGCACACATCCTCAACTTCACGTTGAAATCCCCGGGGAATCTGCCTCGCTTCAGGTCTCTTAACGTTCGCTCATAGAGTCTTGCGTCAGTTTCTCTCCCACTCATTTAGCTCCCATGCACCCGGAGTTCCATTTCTGGACTTAGCCAAGTCAGTAGTAGTCTAGCTTCCCCGGCATCCCAACGCAATCCACCACATCTTATCAGTCGGGTCAAGCACAGTCTCTGCAGTAACTTGCCTGTTACAATCGGTGCCATTTTGTGATATATTCTAACAGAGCCTAAGCTTAGAGAAGACAAATATAGCTAGTAAGATTAGACTTCAAAACATCCAACCCGATTATCAGCGAATGATCATTTAATTTGCCCATTACTAGAGCGTTTCTCGAGGGTTATGAAAAGAACGAAGAGCATAGTCCTTATTAACCACACTGGCGGGCCAATAATCAAGGGAGATGAGATTGGATACACTGAAGGAGGACTGGCACATGCCTTATCCGCCCTGGCCGGCCTAGCTTCAGACTACGATATTACAATTCTATGCCCTGACTTCTCGGGGAGTGGGCAAATTCGCGTAGCCAAATACAAGGGGGTCAATATAATCTGTATGGGAGGCTCCCGGTGGGTGAAGTGGATGCACGCCGGCGGGATATCGTTCTGCAAAGAAGCCAAAAGATACATCAAAGAGGCGGCCCCAGACATCTTGATTGGAAATGGCATGCTGGCATCGTTCCTTCTCCGTTTTGCTCCCAGGGGGCCGTTCAGAGTAGGGATTGTCCATCATTTGTATCATGCCTCTCATGCCTCAAACGTTGATAATTCATCCAGATTTGCAATGAGGGTGCTCGGGGTGCTGGAGAGAGCAGCGCTTCGTCTTATCAACCTGGATAAAATTGCCGTGATCAGTCCTATGGTTCGAGATGTTCTAACAAAAGAGGGGTTTTGTCAAGAGAAGATCGTGGTTGTAGGCAACGGCGTTGACGTTGAGGATTACTCCTTCTCCGCGAACAAAATACCCTATAGTCTGATCTACATCGGTAGGTTGACAGAGCTTAAGAGGGTGAGTTCCCTTATCGAGTCTTTCTCTATGGTAAGGAACAAATTTCCTGCAGCGAAGCTGCACATCGTCGGCGACGGTCCTAAACACGAAGAGGTGAGACGAAGAATTGAAGAACTTCACCTATCCCAGAACGTTTCCATGCACGGGTATTTACCGGAGGGGGAGAAAATTGAGTTATTGTCCAGCTCGGCTGTCTATGTTTCCAACTCTATCTTTGAAGGGTTTGGCATCCCGCTGGTTGAAGCCATGGCTACCGGGACCGTTCCTGTAGTTACTGACATTGAAGCTCACAGGTTTGTTTTCCAGGACAACAACGTTGGCTGTTTAGTGAAGAGCACAGAAGAAATGGCCACAAAGATCACCGATTTGCTGAGCAACGAAACAGAGCGATCGAGATTGGCCGCCAATGGCCGTAGGCTCGTGGAGCAGAAGTGGACTTGGTCAAGGGTAGCCCAGAGATACAGAGATCTATTGAAGGATAATCTAGTTCGTAACACCAGCTGAGTATTTTCTGGTAACGAACCAGCAGAAATTTGACATGGCAAAGGATATGCTCATACGCAAAGGTGATTTCGCCTGAGATATCATCGGGAAAATCCTGTGTAACTCTGATCTTCATCCTTAGTTCCTTCATCAACCTCTCTGGACATGAATGCAAGGCATGATTTCTCCGGGATACTTGAGGCAGGTGCTAAGACAAGGTACTGAACGAAGACAAGCCATTGACAAACATTGACATTTAAGAGATAATCACCTTTTGAAAAATGGTTAGAATCAGACTACGCCGGATGGGGAGAAGAAATAGACCATTCTATCGAGTGGTGGTAGCGGATGGTCGCTCTCCCCGTGATGGCAAGTTTATCGAACTTATCGGCCACTACAATCCTCTGACTGACCCGGAGACAGTCAGCATCGATGAAGAAAAAGCTGTGAAATGGCTTAGATGCGGAGCACAGCCGAGTGATACGGTGCGCACATTGCTCAACAAACTAGGCATTATGGACAAGGTTAAGCCGACCTCAGGCCAAAACTAACTATTAAGGAGGCGAAATGAAAGACCTGCTGGAATACATCGTCAAATCCATTGTGGCAGCACCTGATGAGGTAAAGATCTCCGAGGAAACCAGTGAAGACGGCTTACTGATTAAATTAGAAGTTGCTCCCGATGACAAGGGAAGGGTAATCGGCAGACAGGGTCGCGTAGCTCAGGCCTTACGAACATTGCTTCGAGTAAAAGCAGCCAAAGATAATACCAGGGTCAGACTGGAAATAGTGTAATTAGGGCTGCCAATAGCGACTCCACAGGGGTTCGATAGTTCCAAGTCATTTACAGTGTCCAGGTCATATTCCTAGGGCCTGCCGGGCGTCTCATGAACGGCGGCCCAGATCTTTGAGCGCAGTTTCTGCCCTCGTCGAACATGATCATTCAGTGCCATGTGCGCTGTTGATTTCGCTCTCTCGGGCCTCGGCCATAGCCGCAAAGCCTCTTTTTTTGTGGTTTTTGTCGAGATGCCCCTCCCACCATGGGCTCTTTGACAAATGCCTCTTCACAAGATAAAATAGGGCGCCGAACGGCACTGTAATAATATTGCCAAACCAAAGGAGGTGTATATGGACCTTGCCCTTACGGAAGAACAGAAAGCCCGCAAACAGGAGTTCTACGACACATGTAAAGAACTCGAGAAAAGAAAACCGCCGACCTTTCTGGGGTTCGAAACTATCTATGAAAATGACGAGTGTTGGGAGTACAACCTATACTGCGCCAAGGAATTTGCCAAAAGGGGATGGCTGGCCCTGGGCTGGCCGCCAGAATATGGTGGTAAAGGCGACATGATGGACCGCGTCCTCTTTGCTGAAGCGAGGGGATACCATAGCGTCCCCGGAGTAGATATTTTTGGAGTGCAGATGCTTGCTCCAACCTTGTTGCAGGCTGCAAGTGAGGAGATAAAGAAGGAATTCCTGCCACCTATTGCGCGGGGGGAGGTTATGTGGTGTGAGCTGTGGAGCGAGCCCAATGCCGGCTCAGACC
>CAZLCQ010000042.1:5221-7288 GCA_964557995.1 uncultured Dehalococcoidales bacterium | reverse complement strand
GGCACCATTGCCAATGCTAATGACGCCATAACCACCATCACCATGAATGACCACTGCTCTATCACCGCCAACTTTGAGGAGTTCAATTCTATGGTTGCCGCAGGCTACTGCCATACGGTGGGGCTCAGGTCCGACGGCACAGTGGTTGCCACGGGTTACAGCCTCCCATACTATGGGCAGGGCAATGTCGATGGCTGGACGGATATCACCCAGATCACCGCAGGCTACGCTCACACGGTGGGGCTTAACGAAGACGGCACCGTGGTGGCCGTGGGACAGAACAGCAATGGGCAGTGCGATGTCGGTACGTGGTCAAACATCATCCAGATCGCCGCAGGCGGCAGGCACACGGTGGGACTTGAAGAAGACGGCACCGTGGTGGCCGTGGGACAGAACGGCAATGGGCAGTGCGATGTAAGTGGCTGGGTGGACATTATCCAGGTTGCCGCAGGGTACGCTCACACGGTGGGACTTAAGAAAGATGGCACCGTGGTCGCTGTAGGATACAACTACAACATGCAGTGCGATGTTGCCGAGTGGGGGGATATCGTCCACATCGCCGCAGGCGACCACCACACAGCGGGCATCAGATCCGACGGTACAGCGGTCGCCGCGGGATACAACAACAGAGGGCAGTGCAATGTCGGTACATGGTCAAACATCGTCCAGATCGCCGCAGGTGGCAGGCACACGGTGGGGCTCAGGTCCGATGGTACCCTGGTTGCTGTGGGCTCGAACTGGGCAAGGCAGTGCAACGTCGACACTTGGTCCAACATCATCCAGGTCACCACAGGCGACTACCACACTGTAGGAATTAGGTCCGACGGCCGCGTGGTTGCTGTCGGATGGAACGATTTCGCGCAGTGCGCAGTCGGCAGCTGGGACTTGAACTGAACCCTCCCTCTATGACCGAACAAATGGCTTAACTCTTCCCTCCATCAGCAAGGCCCTTGACAGCGCACAGCCATCTTCCTCAAGATAGCTGTACCTACAAGAGATAGTGATGCGAACGCTCGTCAGTCGTAACTTGTCCGGTGTCCAACCAACACCTTAGAGGAGCTAAAGACTGATGAATTGCGATAAGTATTGAGCTAAGGCAGACCCACAAATGCCATCACTAGGCCCGCTACGATTATTGCCACACCCAAAGCCAGTAAGCCAAACAGTAGCTTCTTATTCATACACAGGATCCTTCTTCAACATGCGCACCGTATCATACTAGAACGGCGAACGAAAAGGAAGCATTGCCGTGCTCGATGGCCAACGCCGCTGCGTAGCCAACCACAACGAGTGCTATTCTGCGACGGGGAGAGTGAATGAAAAGCGGCTTCCCTCCCCGAGCTTGCTCTGTACTACGATCATCCCGCCATGGGCTTCTATCAAACGCTTGGCAATAGTAAGTCCCAGGCCACTGCCGCCCGTGGCTCTGGCCCGAGACTTGTCCACCCTATAGAAACGCTCAAAGATATGAGGCAGATCTTCAGCAGGAATGCCTTCGCCTGTATCCGATACGCTCACATCTACCCATTTGCCTTTTTGGCTGGCACCTATCTTGATAGTGCCTCCCTTACGAGTGTGAGCCACCGCATTCTCCAGAATGTTGTGCAGCACCTCGTTGACACGCTGCCAGTCGATGTTAACCGGCGGTAAGTCGTCGGGCATTTCAAGTGACAGCGATATTTCTCCTGCGGTTAGTTGGGGTTGCCACGAGGTCACCGCTTGTCTAAGCAGGCCGGCTACGTCTTCTGTCTGGTAGACCAGCTTCAGCTCGCCGGCTTCAGCCAGACTTAGCTCCTGGAGTTCATTGACTAGTCGCGAAAGCAGAGCTGTCTCTTCATTGAGAGAGCGGATGGCAGCACCATCTGGCTCTACCATTCCATCGCGAATTGCCTCCAAATAGCCTTGAATGTTGGAAAGAGGGGTTCTCAGTTCATGGGCAACATCAGCGACCATGTTTCGTCGCAGTTGCTCGGCGTGCTCCAGGTCAGACGCCATGGAGTTAAAGGCTTCAGCCAGTGATGCAACTTCGTCTTCTCCCTGTAAACGAACCCTCTGGGACAAATCGCC
>CAZLCQ010000042.1:0-5121 GCA_964557995.1 uncultured Dehalococcoidales bacterium | reverse complement strand
CCGTTGCCAGCCGCCAATATGATACGCGTCCCTGTGACATCGGCCGTGTCTTCAACCAGGGACTGGACGCCCTCCCAGCTATATCCTTGCTGAAAATAATGGACGTATAGCTTAGACCGTACTTGAACGGCAAGATTTTGCCGGTATGTCGTCGCGTAGTCTTCCACTTCGACAGCGATGCTCCTGCTGACGAAGAAGTATATGGTAACAACGGTCACCAGGACTATTACCGCGAAAATCAATCCCAGACGGAACCACAGCCGATGTATCACTGTTCCCCTCCCACAAACTTGTAACCGACTCCGTATACGGTCTTTATGTAGTTGGGGTGGCTGGGGTCTGACTCCAGTTTTCGGCGTAGGTTCAGTATGTGCACATCAATGGTGCGGTCGAAACCTTCGAAGTCGTAGCCCAGAGCCTCTTCGATAAGGCTCGCCCGGCTGAAGACTCTGCCAGGCTCTCTGGCGAGAATTCCCAGCAACCTGAATTCAACGCTGGTCAAATTCAATGGTGTCCCATCAAACCACGCCTCGTGCGTGGCGAAATTCATGGTGAGTCTGCCAGTCTTAATCTCCTCAGGACCACGCTCCCCAGGGAGACGTCTCAATACTGCCCGCACTCGAGCCAGCAGCTCCTTCGGGCTAAAAGGCTTGGTCACATAGTCGTCGGCACCCAGGTCCAAGCCTGCTAGCTTGTCCTGGTCAGTAGTCCGGGCGGTCAGCATGATGATTGGTATGTCGGATTCACGTCTCAAGGTACGACAGACCTCAAGCCCATCGACGTCAGGCAGCATAAGATCAAGAACAATTAAGTCGGGACAGCTCTCACGAGCCAGACGTAGAGCCTCAAGGCCATTATAGGCAGTCAAAACCTGATAGCCATCTCGATCCAAATAGAGCCTGACTAATTCTACAGTCTTCACATCATCATCAACGACCATGACTTTCTTGTCTGCCATTTCTGCCCTCCGGGCTGTTCTATAGCTTGGCTAATTCTACACCACGCACGCCAGAGATGCTAAAACCAACATGAGGGATTGATTTCACAACGCTACTGACGCTCACCATTTCTGGATTGACATGACTACACGAGGAGACTATAATCGGTTTTCGGAACGGAACAGAGGATATGTCAGTGAACCATCCTCCAACCCTGACCACAGGTGGCAACAGACTGGTGCTTCTACTCAATTGCTGCCGGAGGTTGCTTTGGTAGTGATGTTTAGGCGTCAATTCCTCACGTCCGTGTGGCTGCTGGCTTCTGTTCACTCATGACTCAAGAGAAGATTCTCCTGGCAAGCTGCCGCTGGAGCTATTGCGACCAACCTGACAAGCTGACAAGGAGGACCTCACCGGCAAACGAAGAGTCCCAATAACAAAAAGGGCCTTGCTCAAGTGAAAGAGAGAAACTCGAAAATGAACAGATTGACGAAACTCCGGAAGTTGATCGCCGAAAAAGGACTGGACGCTCTCCTAATCTCCCAGCCAGACAACCTTCGTTACCTTTCCGGGTTTACGGGCTCCGGATGGCTACTGATTTCAGAACGGGATGCTATCTTAGCCCTTGACTTTCTCTATGTAGAGCAGGGCAAGCAAGAGTCGCCAGACTTTGAGATTACCCAGATCAAACAAGAGTTACACAACTGGCTTCCCGGTCTGGTCTTCGATCTCGGCTGGTGCAAGCTAGGCTTCGAGGCGAATCTTATTTCGTATGACGCTTACCAGAAGCTCGGCGAGGCAATACGAGCCAAGCAGGTCAATCTTGAGCTTGTTCCTACCACCGGCATAGTGGAACAACTCCGCTCCACCAAAGAGCCTGAGGAATTGGTGCTCATCACGAAAGCCGTAGCGCTAGCTGACGCTGCCTTGGAAGAGGCAAAGGCCGTAATTCGGCCCGGCATAACGGAAAAAGAGGCGGCATGGGAGATAGAGAGAAACCTTCGACAAAAGGGTAGTGAAGGAGTACCTTTCGAAATCATCGTGGCCTCAGGTCCAAATTCAGCCTTACCTCATGCTCGACCCACGGAAAAACCAATTTGCTCCGGCGAACCAGTCTTGATCGATATGGGAGCCAGAATTAGTGGCTATTGCAGCGACCTCAGTCGTACCTTGTTCTTGGGCAAACCAAACGAAATGTTTCAGAAGATCTACACTATAGTTCACCAGGCACAAGCTATTGCCATAGATGGGGTCAGGTCAGAAATGGCTGGTTCGCAGGCGGATCAATTGGCTCGGGGCGTTATTGAACAAGCTGCTTATGGAGATGCCTTTGGACACGGTCTAGGACATGGTGTCGGGCTGGCCGTACACGAGTTTCCCAGGCTCGGTCTCAGCTCCCGTGATTCGCTTGCCGATGGCATGGTTTTCACAATAGAACCCGGAATCTACCTTGCTGGACAGGGTGGTGTTAGAATTGAAGACATGGTAATTTTGGAGGATGGCAAGGCTAGAGTGCTCACCAAGGCGGCAAAATAGCTTTGAATCGCCGATGATCAGCACTCAGCAACGATACTGGTGCCGAGCTGAACGCCGAACATCTGAGACGGAGGTAACTAGATGATTGACGCCGGAGAACTGAGAAAGGGAGCCGTCATAGAGCTGGACGGCGACATATACCAAATTCTGGAATATCAGCATGTCAAGATGCAGCAGCGACAGCCGGTAGTCAAGCTGAAACTTCGTGGTGTCCGCAGCGGGAATTCCGTTGAGCGGAATTTCCAGTCGGGAGACAAAGTGGCGACGGTGTTTCTGGAGCATCGGCCCGTCCAGTACCTCTACAACGATGACCATCTCTACTACTTCATGGATAATGAGACCTACGAACAGTTTGTGTTAAATCCGGCTCAGATAGGGGACGACACGAAATTTCTGAGAGAGGGACTGGCACTGGAGATACTGACCTGCAAGGGGAATACCATAGCAATAGAGTTACCTGCTTCGGTAGAGCTTCGCGTTACCGAGACAGATCCTGGCTTCAAGGGAGATAGGGCTACAGCGGGTACCAAGCCAGCTAAGTTAGAAACAGGAGTGACTCTCCAGGTACCTCTCTTCATCAACACGGGCGACGTCGTCAAAATCAACACTCGCACGGGTGCATACCTGGAGAAGATTAGCTGAGACCTAGGTAAGCTAATTGATAAAAGCTGATTTACATATCCATACCTGCTATTCTCCAGATTGTCTCACACCTTTGGAGAGGATAGTCGAGCGCTGCCTCGAGCGAGGCATAAATTGCATTGCCGTAGCTGATCACAACACCATTGCTGGCGCCCTAAGGCTAAGAGAAATCGCTCCGTTTAAGGTAATCGTCGCTGAGGAGATCCTGACAGTTGTCGGTGAAATAATGGGGCTCTTTCTTAGTCAAGAGGTTGCTCGCGGATTGTCTGCCCAAGAAACAATATCTCGAATCCGAGAGCAAGGCGGTCTGGTGGCAATCCCACATCCATTTGGCAGGTCGCTGCCCTGGCACCGTAACGTGCTAGCTTCGACGGAGATCTTGTCCCAGGTCGACATTATTGAGGCTTTCAATTCGCGCACACCCTTTTCTGGCAGCATCCGTAGAGCAACGGCGCTGGCCAAACAACAGGGAAAGGCTGCCAGCGCTGGCAGCGATGCACATACGTTAGGTGAAATTGGCCGGGCTTACGTGCAAATGTCCGACTTCGATGGATCTGATGATTTTCTAAGTTCCCTGGCTCAAGGCCAGATATTTGGACAAAAGTCCAGCTACCTGGCTCATTTTGCCAGCACGTGGGCTAAGATAAGGAATCATATACTTGGCGGTCCTTCGCGGAGTCAGCTGTGACGACTGGCAGATTGCTCGATTCACTAGCACAGGAATATTTTGTTTCGCCTTATACGCAAGCGCGAACCTGCCTGTGAATCTCCACTCCTCAGCTTGACACTACAATCACTGTGTCGGAGTGAGGTCAATGTAAAGGAACGGAAAGCGATTGATGCTCAAGGAAGGCCGATCATGGCACTTTCCCGTCTTTCAAACCTTGAAACTAAATGCTATTATGGTAGGAGTCAACCGACAAACCCTATACTAGGAGATGGCATTTTCAATTACCGCTATTCCTGTTACTAAGTTCCGTTCAGCCAATTAGACAACCCATCGGCAAGTACAGAAGAAGGGAACCAGGTTCACGACACAAGGCGCCAAGTGCCGTAAAGCGAGTGAAGGCTAAAGTGAGGCGTCTTGACACTGGTATGATAGCTTTGTGAAGCAATTGATTTACGATCCGACCAGATGTGGAGCAAGAATGACGATCGTATGTTTTGTTTCTGGTTCCGGTACCAACTATAGAGAGATAAGTGCAAAGAATGTCAATCACAATTATATCGTATTCACGAACAGGCCAGGGTGTGGCGGAGTTGCGGTAGCCAGAGCAAACAAACATGAGGTAATCGAACTCAGTCACAGGCCCTATCTCAAGGTTGCCAGAAAAAGATATGGTTCAGGAAGTATTCCACGAAATTGCCCAGAAAGAACAGAATACGAACACAGACTGTGCGCACTAGTGGAAAGCAGAATCGGCGGGGAACCCGATTTAGTGTGTCTCGCCGGTTATGATCAATGGCTTTCTGACTTCATTGTGGACAAATACTATCCCAGAATTCTCAATGTGCATCCCGGCGATACCACAAAAGGCTACAATGGTCTGCACTGGATACCGTCAGCCAGGGCCATATTAGCTGGAGATGAGGTAATAAGATCGAGCCTATTCTTTGTTGACAAAGGCGAAGACACAGGACCCGTACTAGTGCAATCTAAACCTGTTAACATCCTACAGACAATAGACAGACCAGAATCAGGAGGCAGGCAGGAATTATCAAAGGGGTTACATGAGATAGCCAATCTCGCAACGAGCCATGGCATAGAAACTTATGAAGACTTTGAGGAGAAGGGGGGGGGGGAATTGCTTAGCATGATGGAGATTATATGTAGAAATCTGCAGGAGGCACTTAAGGTATCAGGTGACTGGAAGATCTACCCGTTTGGTGTTCACGATTTGATAGCGCAGGGGCGTGTACAAATAGATGGCAGAACAGTATATGTGGACGGCGAGGAAATGCCCGCATACGGATACAGGATAGACGAACAGGAGTAGCTAATATT
>CAZLCQ010000041.1:2709-7424 GCA_964557995.1 uncultured Dehalococcoidales bacterium | reverse complement strand
ATGGTGGGCATGGCTCATTTGTCCCGACGCCCGATAGGACATCTATCCGGAGGCGAATACCAGAGGGCAGCGATTGCTCGAGCTTTAGTCCAGCAGCCTGAGATATTTCTCCTTGATGAACCGACAGCTTCGATAGACCAGAAGGCTCAGCGCGAAATCCTCAGCCTGATACAGCTCATCCACAAGGAATATCATACGACCACGCTATTTGTCACCCATGACCTTGCGACCCTGCCTTCTATCTGCCAGCGGCTGATTCTGATGAAGGATGGCAGGATATGGCAGCAAGGCAGCCCGGAGTCCATGCTCCGGGAAGAGGTGCTGACTCAGCTCTACGGAGCCCCGATCTCGGTACCAAGTAACATTGCTTCACTGCAGACGTAGCGACAGGTGATGTAATGGATATTTTTCAGTACCATTTCATGCAAAACGCCATTCTGGCCGGATTACTCGGTGGCATAACATGTTCTGTGGTGGGCGTCTTCGTAGTTACCATGCACCTCTCCTTCATCGGGGTGTGCATTGCCCATGCCGCTTTTGCCGGGGCGCTGCTCGGTCTCTGGCTGGGGTTTAATCCGCTGATCGGCGCACTTCTCTTCAGCCTGGCCGCAGCAGCCATTATCGGACCCATGGCTGACCGCGGAGAATTAAACCCCGATACCTCGATCGGTGTTATTTTCTCCTTGATGCTGGGACTTGCTTTCTTGTTCATGGGTCTGATGCACGGGGCCAGGACCGAAGCCCTAAACCTGTTCTGGGGAAGCATATTGACCGTTGGGCAACAGGACATCATCTTTCTAGCCGCCACCGCAGGTGTAATTGTCAGCCTGGTGGCCATTTTCTACAAGGAAATCCAGGCAGTGATTTGCCATCGGGAGGTGGCACTAGCCGTGGGCATACCAGCGACGGCCATTTTCTACGGCCTGTTGTTTTCCACCGGCGTGACCATAACTGCCTCACTGCAGAGTATGGGCGGTCTGCTCATCTACTGCCTTATTCTCAATCCGGCAGCAGCTGCTTATCAACTTACCTATAGCTTACGAAAGATGCTCCTTATCGCTGCTGCATTTGGTGTTATCTCCTGCTGGGCTGGACTTGTCGCCTCATATTTCTTTGACATTCCCTCAGGCGCCTCCATAGTGATAACTTCGTCGGTTATCTTCGGCCTGGCGACGGCATTCTCTCCTAAGAGAAAGGTGAAGAGATGGCAGCAAGTTCCGTTGACAGGTTAGCCATGCAACTTCAAGAATACTTCGACCAGCTAGCCCCCAATTGGGACAAGGAGCTTACTCCTGAGCGATTGAAGTGTCTGGGCAAGATTGTCAGCGAATTAGGCATCAAACCCGGAGATCACCTGCTGGATATCGGCAGCGGTACGGGCGTCCTTGTACCTTTTCTAATCGCAGAGATGGGTACCGAAGGGAAGATCGTCGCCCTGGATTTTTCCATGGAGATGCTGGTTCAGTCGCAGGCCAGAGACTTCCCGCCCATCGTTGGATTCGCCCAGGCCAATGTTCTCGCCATCCCCCTGCCCGATGATTCTGTGGACCTGGCCATATGCAACAGCGCCTTTCCTCACTTTGGCGACAAGGGCAAGGCGTTGAAGGAAATAGCCAGGGCGCTCAGAACAAATGGCCGTCTGGTCATTTGTCACACCATGAGCCGAGAGGCGGTTAACCGGCTACATCAATCTATCGGTGGCGCAGTCGCTAGTGACCTTTTGCCAGATGAATTTCAGCTCAGAAGGCTGATAAAGCAGGCGAGATTGAAGATAACTCACTTCGAGGACGGCCCGGAACGATATCTGGTCATTGCCAAGAAGAGCGTCCGCTAGCATTCAACCGATAGCCGTCTGCGAGACTCTCCTGATCATTCACCTTCAAGCTCGAGGTTGATGTCTAAGGCCTTGGAGGAGTGCGTAAGGGCGCCAATGGAAATAGAATCAACGCCTGTTTCAGCCACGGCCCGGACGTTGTCCAGCGTGATTCCACCCGAGGCCTCAACCAAAGCGCGGCCACCAACAGATTTCACCGCCTCGCGCATATCCTCGAGACTCATGTTGTCAAGCATGACAATATCCGCCCCGGCTTCCACAGCTTCCGAAGCTTCCGCCACCGTCGCCACCTCGACCTCGACCGTCAGTCGCTCCGGAGAGTTTTGCCTTGCTTTGGCTACAATCTCTTTGATGTTCAATCCCTGGCTGCGCAGTGCCGCCAGGTGATTATCCTTGATGAGTATGCCGTCTCCCAAACTCATCCGGTGGTTCTCACCACCGCCTGCCCTGACGGCATGTTTCTCCAGCAACCTCAAGCCCGGCGTCGTCTTCCTGGTATCCATGATACGCGCCGGCAATCCCCTGACCGCCTCGACATAGCGATTGGTTTCGGAGGCAATTCCGCTCAGACGCTGGAGGAAATTCAAAGCCACCCTCTCAGCCTTGAGAATGCTGGCAATGCTGCCCGACACGTTGGCTATTCTGGTGCCCGGCCTGACTCTGGCCCCATCTTCCAGAAGAATTTCCACCTTCAACTCCGGATCAACCCGATGGAAAACCTGCTTAGCTACACTCATACCAGCCAGGACACCTTCTTCCTTGGCTACCACAAAGCCGGTGCCCTGCCGGTCGCCGGGTATCAGAGCCTTAGTCGTGACATCGCCTTTGCCAAGATCTTCGGCCAAAGCGCGGTCAATGATTTCCTCAATCTGGAGCTTATTTGATGGCATTTTTCCCAAAAACAATGTGTCTTTGCCATTCTCGCGAAGTCCGTGGGAAATCTGTACGGAAGTGAGCGCCACGACTTTCTTCGCGCAACAAAGCAGCCTCCGTCACCAGCCTGGCACATAACACCAGATTAGTCACTTCATAGGCGGGCCGGTCACTGGGTCGAGAAAGGAGGCTTTGATACGCGGCCAAAATGTCTGCCGCCTCTTCGAGGCTTTTGCCGGAGCGAATGATTCCTACTTTGTCCCACATAACGGACTGCAGGTTGGGCAGGTTAAGCGACGGTACCCTAGACAGTGCCTCACGTTCCGGGAGGCAACAGGATATTGTCTTGCTGCTCTGCTTTTTGCCACGACGAGGAGCGGTGGTCATTTCAGTTCTTTGCACTATCCTTTTGCTGAAGACAACCGATTCAAGCAGGGAGTTCGATGCCAGCCTGTTAGCGCCGTGCACTCCAGTGCAGGCAGTCTCGCCAGCAGCAAAAAGCCCTGGGATACTTGTCTCTCCCCAAACGTTGACCTTCACCCCTCCCATAAGGTAGTGGGCGGCCGGGGCCACGGGAACAAGTCCCTTAGTGATATCCAGACCGTGCTCCCGACAGTAGTGGTATATATGGGGAAAGCGGGTGGTAGTCCGCCGTGAGGACAAATGGGTAACATCTAGAAAGACTCTATCGCTGTGAGTCTTCTTCATTTCGTAGACGATGCTGCGAGCCACTATGTCTCTGGTCGCCAGCTCAGCCTCAGCGGCATAGTCCGGCATGAAGCGGCGGCCTTCCACATTTCTGAGTATGCCGCCCTCCCCTCTGACCGCTTCAGAGATGAGAAAAGGGGCTACTCCGGGCAGGCGCAGAACAGTGGGATGAAACTGGAAAAACTCCATATCACTTATTTCGGCGCCAGCTTCAAAAGCCAAAGCGATCCCGTCGCCGGTGACCACATCGGAGTTAGTAGTATATTTGAACAACTTGCCGGCACCACCGGTAGCCAAGATAAGAAATTTGCAGCCATACTCCTCTATCGAGCCCGTGTGAGAATCGAGAGCTCTCACGCCGACTACTCTGCCCCTCTGCACCAGGATCTGGCTGGCCAGACAGTTCTCTAAGACTTTGACAGGGCTGGAGTGCACCTGGCGACTCAGGGTAACCTCGATATACTCCCCGGTGGCATCTCCGCCAGCATGCATAACTCGCGGCACACTATGCGCTGCCTCTCTGGTCAGGGTGATTTCACCGTCTAAAGTGTCAAACGGCACTCCAAATCTGATTAGATCTGCCATGCAATCGGCCGCTTCTTCTGTAAGGATGCTCACGGCTTCAGGATCAGACAAGCCGGCTCCCGCTGCCACAGTATCTTTGAAGTGCAACTCGGGAGAATCCTCCTTGCCCATAGCCACAGCAATGCCGCCCTGAGCATATTTGGTGTTGCAGTCGTCTATGCTCCCCTTGGTCAGAACCAGGACGCTCCCTCGTTCTATGGCCAGCAAGGCGATATAGAGCCCGGCAATGCCGCTGCCCACTACAATATAGTCATAATAGTTCGTCTTCACCTTCCCGCCATACCCAGTAATTTACCAGTCTCCTCATTGCTTTGGCCGCCCTCTCCGGAGAAGAGAAAACAGCTATACCCTGGTCGACAATCTGTTTTCTCACTTCGGCAATAGCTTTCCATTTCCAGCTTTTCATCTCCGCCGGACCAATTTCCCCTGTTTCAATGACACAGACTACAGGCTTGCCCTTCTTCTTGATTGCCATTACGCTGTTCAAGAAATTCGGTGCCAGCACATCTTCCCATATATCATTGGGCAAAGGGTCGTCCTGAGTCAAATTGGCAACCCAAATATCAAATCCGTCTTCGTTACTAAGCCACTCCAGCACGTTTACGTCCACCATGGGTGTACCTTGAAAAAGAGAGGCATCTATCGGATTTCTAACCCAATCCCAGAGTTGAGGTATTTTCTCCTTGAGCTTCTTTCTAAACTCCGCAGTTAATTC
>CAZLCQ010000041.1:0-2609 GCA_964557995.1 uncultured Dehalococcoidales bacterium | reverse complement strand
TGCCCCTTCCTCCCTTGAGAATTATGACCGGCTTCTTTCTGGCAGCGAGGGCCAAAGACTCAACGAACTTCTTGCCATCCTTGACTCCCTCAATGTAGGAGGCAATTACCTTTGTATCATCATCTGAGGCGAAATAGTCTAACAACTCAACCTCGTCAATATCTGAGGCATTGCCATAGTTTATGATCTTACTGAAACGTATTCCCCTCAAAGCAGAGTAGCGGACAAGTTCGGCGGCGCCCCCGCCACTCTGAAAGAATCCCCCTACCGGTCCACTTTCTCCAGGGAGTTCGTGATTGAACGATAATCCTAGCCCAGGGCAATAGACTCCCATGCAATTCGGGCCCAGAATTCTAATCCCCAGTCTTCTGGCTTTTTCCAGAATCTCATCTTGAAGCTTCGTCTCTTTGTCTCTTCCTGTCTCCTTCAGCCTGGCTGTAAATAGGTGGACAAGCTTGACATTCTTCTTGCTGCAGTCATCCAGTAGAGACAGAACACCATCGGCAGGTATGCAGGAGATCACATAGTCCACGCTTGACTCAAGGATTTCTGTTAGCCGGGGATAGACTTTGAGCCCCAGAATCTCACTTGCTGTCGGATTCACCAGATGAAGTCTGCCCCGGAAGCCGTGGTCGATAAGAAAACGCGTGAATTGGTACCCACCGGAAAAAGGGTTTAGGGAAGCCCCTACGATAGCTATACTGTTGGGAGAAAAAAGGGGGCCTAGAGAAAATCCCTCAGGCATAAACGTCAGAATATTTCCTTGCCACTCTCCTCAACTTCTTGTTTGCCAAGGATACTGCTTCTGGCAACCTTCATTGTTGCCCCCGATTCTATCCTCACAATCGCGGTTTCTTCACTGAGGCTCTCAATTTGTCCGTAAATCCCTCCGGCTATAATCACCCTCTCTCCCACTCTCAGTTCCTGCATCATCTCCTCGTGTTGTTTTTGTTGCTTTTGTCTTGGCCTGATCATCAGGAAATACATGATGGCAAAAATTGCCACCAGAAAGATGATCATTCCATAATTCGAAAACAAGTCTTCCATGTATCCTCCTTCAATTAGCTATTTCTTAACTGGCCTACCAGCGACCAGGGGCTCGTTTTGTCAATATTGACTGTCACTAATTGGCGCAGCCAGTCGCCAGCATCTTCAAAGAATACCAGTTTATTGCTCCGGGTCCGCCCAAACCATTTCCCTCCTTTTCTGCCTTCTACCAGCACCTCCAGCTCCTTGCCCTCAAGCCGGGAATTGATATCGCTCGCTGCGGCAGTTTGAACCTCTTCAATGTGACTGAGCCTTGCCTTCTTAACTTCCGCAGGAATGTTGTCTTGATATTCCCGACAGGCAGTGGTTCCGGGGCGTGAAGAATAGGCTGCCACATGAACGACATCAAACTTCATTTCCTGGACTAGAGACAGGCTGTGTTCAAATTGCTCCTCAGTTTCTCCGGGAAAGCCCACGATTAAGTCTGTGCTCAGAGATATATGCGGAATCATGCGGCGAATGGTGTGAACGAGGTCTCGATATAGTTGCACGGTATATCCTCGCCCCATAGCCTTCAATATATCATTGTCCCCCGACTGAACCGGCAACTCCAGATGCTCACAGACGTTGCTCACAGAAGCCATAGTCTGAATCAGCTTCAAGCTTATATCCTTGGGATGATTTGTCAGAAACCGGATCCTGACAAGCCCATCTATGCCGGCTAACTCGTTTAGTAAATCAGCAAGGTCGGGATGCCCGGGCAAATCGTGTCCGTAAGAATCAACATTCTGCCCCAGCAGAGTTACCTCTCTTGTGCCCCGGCTTACCAGCTCTGTCACTCTACAGACTATTTCCCCGGCAGGACGACTCACCTCCCTTCCCCTCCTGTAGGGGACAATACAATATGAGCAGAAATTGTCACAGCCCTGGATGATGGGGATGAGAGCGCACGGACCGGTAGCCGGCCCAGCGCCATCAGAAGGGTAGCAAAGCGATTCCTGCTCAATGGGTATGCCTTGCTTCTGCCCCCAGGCAATCAGCTCATGATAATGGCCAGGTTTGAATAGCAAATCCACGTGGGGAAATTGTCTCTGCAACTCCTGGGTATGGGAGTTGACAAAGCATCCGGTAACAAGTATCCGGAGATCGGTACGTTTGCTCTTCAAACCTTTCAATAAACCCAGGGTGCCCAGGATCTTATCCTCGGCGCTTTGTCTTACCACGCACGTATTGAGCACCACCAAATCGGCATGGGAAAAGGAAGTCGCTGCCTGATAGCCGGCAGAATCCAAGTATCCAGCTATTTGCCGGGATTCTGCCTTGTTCATCTGGCAGCCGATGGTCCAAATAAAATAGCTTGACATACTGTCTTCCGTTCAGCTTGTGTTTGCTCGATGATTATATCATCCAGAGGTCGCTTCGGCACGCGCTCAGTGGATCATGTTCGGGTGAACCAAGTGAAAACCGCAACTGGCCACGAGGTTGTGCCCGGTCATAGCGCTGGAATCATCTGAAGCCAAAAACGCGACGCAAGCCGCTATCTCAGACGGCTCGGCTATCCTCTTCAGGGCATTATTGTCCGTGATCTTGCTCATCATTTCCTCGAAGGAGATACCGGCGTC
>CAZLCQ010000040.1:0-7711 GCA_964557995.1 uncultured Dehalococcoidales bacterium | reverse complement strand
CAACCCTGACCGGCGCCTTGTTCATCTTCAGCGCCAGATTATATGCCACCTGCATAGTCTCTTCGCTTGTCTTATCTCCTTTTGTGACCTCAACGAGCTTCATCAGGACCGCCGGGTTAAAGAAATGAAAACCGACGACTTGCTCCGGCCTCTTCGTAGTTGACGCAATCTCCGTGATGCTCATGTTGGAGGTATTTGAAGCCAGTATGGCCTGCGTTGGAGCCGCTGCATCCAGCGCCTGGAAAACCTGTTTCTTGAGGTCCATGATCTCGGGAACTGCCTCGATAACGAAATCAGTGTCCTTAACAGCCTCGCCAATATCTACAAAAGTCGTGATATTAGCCAACATTGCGTTTTGGTTGTCGGCGGTGATCTTCTGTTTTTCCACGAGCTTATTTAGGCTCTCTTTTATTCTGGAAAGCCCCCTGTCGACAAATCTCTGTTCGATGTCCCGCAGCGCCACCTTGTAGCCTGCCAGCAGCGCCACCTCGGCAATACCATGTCCCATGTCCCCGGCCCCCATCACCGCAATCTTCTTGACGTCTTCAACTTTCATATCGGAAAACCTCCTTCTGTTTCTTGCTTATGACTGAGATGACTATTCTCCTTTGAACACCGGTTCTCGTTTCTCGAAAAAGGCTATCGCCCCTTCCATAGCGTCCTTCGTTTTGCTCACCCGCTGCGAGCCCTCGAACTCTATCTTCACGCCCTGGTCGGTGCTGGTCTCGAGCCCCCGGGCCACTGCATCAAGAATTATCTCGACAGCAATCGGGGCCTTCTTCGCCAGCGTCCCCGCGACTTCTTTGGCATCATTCATCAATTGCCCTGGTTGAGACACCTTCGTTATGAGCCCAATGCCTAGAGCCTCAGGGGCATTGACTCTAGTGCCGAGCAGAAGCATCTCCAGTGCTTTGGTTTTGCCCACCAGCCTGGGCAACCGCTGGGTGCCACCCCAGCCAGGTATAATACCCCGGTCAATCTCGGGCTGCCCCATCACCACGTGCTCAGAGTCGAGCATTAACCTGAAGTGGCAAGCCATTGCCAGTTCGCAACCACCGCCCAGGGCGAACCCATTTATGGCGGCGATCACAGGCTTGGGATACTTCTCGATGTGGCCGAACACCTCCTGCCCCCGTGACATGGCCTTCTCGCCATCCGGAGTGCCAGCGGTTTTCAGGTCGAAGCCCGCAGAAAATCCCCTCTGCCCCGCTCCGGTGATGATTACGGCCCTCACCGCTTTGTCCTTTTCCCATTTGGTGAAAACCTCATCCAGTTCGTTCAACACAGCGAAGTTTATGGGATTTGCCGGCGGTCGGTTCAAGGTGATTATGCCAGTGTTCTCTTCTTGTTCTACGATCAAATTCTCATAGGCCATGAGATCCTCCTTGTTTTGAGATATTTCGACGGCGCCTTGATTCCTTCCGTATCGCTATACCACCTCCTTTCAGTCGGGTAGCTAACGAAGCGCCGCGCCGTTAGAAGCAGTGAGATGTTAACACCCACAGCGGTCAGTTGTCAACGACCGAAAGTACAGTTCAGCTTCCCAAAATCCCGCCCTACGGTCTGACCCTACTTCGCGGCCAGGCCGCCAATGAACGCGTCACCCGACTAGCTTAAAGAAAAACTCTTGTTGTCAAAAGGAGTGAAATAGGAATAGAATGCTTGCAGAAGCCCTTACAATCAAAGCTAGTCAGCTACGGACTCAGATGAGCGGTACGATAGTTCTGGGTATCGGCAATCGGCTGGGCGGGGATGATGCCGCCGGCACCCGTTTGGTGGACATGCTCAACCGACGGGAGCACAAGGCCAAGACTCTCCATTCCAGGCAGATTACAACCATAGATGGCGGTACTGCGCCGGAAAGCTACACCTCGGTTATCCGCCAGCAGCGTCCGGAGTTACTAATACTGGTAGATGCCGCCGATATGGCCTTGCCTCCTGGTGCTCTGCGCACAATCCCACCCGACAAAATCAGCGTGTTGTCCTTTTCCACACACCACATGCCACTCTCCATGTTTATATCTTATGTAGAGGAATTCTGTGGAAAGGTCCTGCTAATCGGAGTGCAGCCTGAGCGAACAGAGATGGGCGGGCGCATTTCCGAAGCGGTGCGCAAAAGCATGAATGAGTTGGTCGAGGCTATTCTGGAAGGACAGGTAACTGAAATCCCATTGCTGGAGTAAGGGAGCTAATCCTAGTCGGCTGTGGTCTCTGCGCCTTCGCCGTCTGATTTCTTTCTCTTCTTCGCGCCCGGCAGCTCACCGCTGTCAACTACGATGAGCTCGTCGGCATACTTGTCATAACTGGCGAGCAGAAACTCCTCGGTCATGGCCAGCGTATTCACCGGGCAAGCATCAACGCACTGGGCGCAGAAACAACAACGTGACACAAATATCTTGACCTTCTTCTCTTCGGGTAGCCACTCGATGGCTCTGGTGGGGCATATCTTGTAGCACTGCTGGCAACCTGTGCAGTTCTCGCGGTCATAGGCAATTTTGCCGCGGAAACCGGGCGGCAGCGGCACCGGCGGAATCAACTTCAGTTCCCCTTTGGTAACACCGTCCAGGAATCGAATGGTTGATGCTGGGGCATATTTTGCCGGAAACATATTTGTCGCGGGATTCAGAAAGAGCTGTCTTAATATCGTTTTTGCTGCTTCAAACATCTTAGCTACACCATCAAATCCGCTGCTACCAGTATCAGCCCGACCAGGCCGATGATGGTCAGGGCTATTATGTAGATCCAGCTTGCCTGGCTTATCTTAAACCGCGCCATCGCCGTACGTATCAAAGATATACTGATAAACATCACAACAAAGACCTTGACCAGAAAGAATAGGCCATCCACTATGCCAGCGGGGACTGGCGCACCAATTCCCACCAGAGGAGAGAGGTTATATGGGATGAATAGAGCCACTACCAACGCTGACACTGCAAAAGCCTTGATTATGTCAGCGAGGTAGAACAAACACAGGTTTCTGCCCGAATACTCAACCAGCATTCCACCAGCGATTTCAGTCTCAGCCTCGGCCATATCAAATGGCACCTTGGCGCCTTTACCGGATATAGCCACCACGAGAGCAAACAGCAGAATCAGCGAACCGATTACTCCCAGCGGGCCAACCAGGCTCCATATAGGATGTTCGGCAATCGTAGAAAACATAAATGGATTGGCGGTGGTAGCCTGACCGATGCGCCACCCGAGAGAAACCACAGACACTGCCAGGGGAAATTCAAGGCTCATCAAGAGAACCATCTCCCGCTGAGCCCCCACGGTGGCATATGGCGAACTGGAAGCAAAACCGCCTGCGGCAAAAGCCAGAGACGGTAGTATTAATAAGTAGATTACCAGTAGTGCATCACCAAATACCGGTACGTCACCAAATCCACCTAGAAGCGCTGGCTGTCCAAACATAGGTATGTAGAGTAACAGCAAAGCCGAAGTTATCAGACAGATAAACGGGGCTGCCTTAAACAGCCATTGGACAGCACCATCAGGTATGATGCTTTCCTTCATCAGCAGCTTCTGCACGTCTCGGAAAGGCTGCACTATGGGTGGCCCCACCCTCCCCTGCATATGCGCCACCAGCTTGCGGTCGATACCGCGATAGAGCATACTGAAAGCACCGCCGATGAGCACCATTAGGGCGGATCCGAAAATGATAATCACAAAGTTCATCGCTGCAGTTCCTTCGTCTTCTCTATAGAAAGTTGGTGGAGTTCTTCATAATCCACCACCGATTTCCTGCCAACAGCTCTGTCCGTTACCACAACCCGGTTGGTGCACGACATACATGGATCAAGGGAAGCAAAGGTAATAGGGACATCGGCAATCTGCATGCCCTTGAGTATTGTGGGAACGCACATGAGGTTAACATATGTTGGGGCTCTTACCTTCCAGGTAGCCAACGTCTCCCTCCCGGCTTCCATACGAACATAGTGTACGACCTCGCCCCTGGGCGCCTCGGCTCGCCCGACACCTTCACCCTCTGCCTTGGTCAACATCTTCAGAAGGACGGCCGTCTTTGGCTGTGCCAGTAACGGACCAGGCGGCATCTTCTCCATACACTGCTCAATGATTTCAACTGCCTGCTTAACCTCCAGCAATCGAACGATAATCCGGTCATAGACATCGCCGATTACAGTGCCGGTAAGGATATCGGGAGTAATGGCTTTGACATCGAGGTCGGCATAGGCGGCGTAGGGCTGGTCCTGTCTCACATCTTTGGGGACACCGCTTGCCCTGCCTGACGGTCCACATGTGAGCAACTTCAACGCATCTTCCTTCTTCAGGATGCCGACATTCCTTGTCCGCATCTGTATCGTCTTGTCGTCCAGGAATACCCTTTTTAGCTGGCCGAATATACTCTTGTAGTAGTCCAGGGATTGTCTGATCCTGGGAAACTGCTCTTCGGTAATGTCTCTCCGCACTCCACCGATCTGGAACATGGCCTTGGTGACCCGGTTTCCGGTCACGTATTCAATCAAGTCCATTATTTCTTCTCTCACCCGCCAGGCAAGATAAAAAATAGTATCAAAGCCAATCTCGTGGGCGGCAACCCCGGCCCACAGCAGGTGGGAATGTATTCGTTCCAATTCAGCGGTAATCGCCCTTATATATTCAGCACGCGGAGGTGGAGTGATTCCGGCAGCCTGCTCCACAGCCATAACAAATGAGAACGGGTGACACATGTTGCAGATACCACATATCCGCTCCGCTATGTATATACTCTGGATAGGATTATTTCTATTCATACCAAGCCACTCGATACCGCGGTGAACCTGCCCCACAAAGACATCCGTATCCACAATCTCTTCACCATCAACGGTAAGAGCAAGCCGAATCGGTTCCTTCAGCGCGGGATGAATTGGACCTACAGGTATGGTATAGGTGGCCTTTTTCTTCTCTTCTACTGACATTTTGGCTCCCTTCCCGGCAGAACCCTGAGCATGTCATCCGGCTCCGTCTCATCAAACCCCAAGCTGTGGAAAATTATGCGGGCTGAGTGAGAACCACCTGGCTTCTCGGCAACAAAGTTGTCAACAAGCCGGTAGTATTCCAACGAAGAGTTCCAGTTCATGACGCCGATCCACCCAATAACTTTCATAGTCTCTCGCTACTCAATAGACTGAACTGCTTTTTTACCACGTTAAGATCTTTTATTCAACTACTTTTGACCGCTCCCGAAGGAAAAGGGTCTTTGATTACCGAATTAGGGTCAAAGGTAGAAAGGAAGAAGCTCTTTGTGAGCGTAATGCTACCCTTGGGGCATATGTCTTGGCACAAGCCACAGAAGCAGCATTTCCCAAGGTCTATTCTTGGGTATTCTTTCGAATACTTATTCTTGTATTCATCAGGTGCTGCTACCATCTCTATCGCCCGATTGGGGCATATCCTGAAGCAAAGCCCGCAGGAAGTGCATCCATCAATATCGACTATCTGCTCGCCCCGATATCCATCAGGAATCGGAATACTCTGCCGGGGAAACTGAACGGTCATTGGCTTTGAGAAAAGGTTTCTTGTTACCTCAAATAGCATTTCGAACTTCATTTCACTCACCTGTCTAGGTCTGCCGGGCACACATTTAGACTCCAGTAGATAACGGGCACATCTGCTATTTCAGCCCCGGTTAGTACATGTTCAAGAACCGGTATCATGTGCAGAAAGCTCGGGCCTCTAATCTTGACTCTGTACGGCCTTTCGTTGCCATCGCTAACCATGTACATGCCAGCTTCGCCCCGGGCAACCTCATTGCGGACGTAGACATCTCCCTCAGGAATCTTAGTCGCCAACTTGATTCTCTTGAACTTCGGTGCTATCACTTCCCCTTCTGGCAATTGCTGTAGAGCCTGCTTCACTATTCTTACCGACTGCTTCATTTCCTCCACTCCCACCAAGTATCTTGCGTAGGCATCGCCTTCTTGTCGCGTGGGAACTTCAAAGTCAAATCTGTCATACACCTCATAAGGGTCGTCTTTCCTGATATCTGTTTTCAATCCCGATGCTCTCAATACCGGCCCAGTTGCACCTAATCTAATCGCATCTTCCAGGCTCAATACACCGACGCCTTTCGCTCTGGCTATCAGGGCGGGATTCTCCATCTCTTCAATCCTCACCATCCTGCCTATCTGGTCAAGAACATGAGCTATTTTTTGGGTAGCTCCGTCTGGAAAGTCTCTCCTTACACCCCCAGGACATATGTAGCCGGCCGGATATACTCTGCCTCCCGTTATCATCTCAAATAAATCCAGTACATAGTCCCTGTATCCGAAAGCCAGCTTAAATCCAGTATCGAAACCGGTACCAATGCAGAAAGCACCAAACCAGATGATATGAGACTGAATTCTGGAAAGCTCAGCCATTATCACTCTGATATACTTGGCTCGCTCTGGTGGCTCAATCTCCATCAGCTCTTCAACCGCTTCGGCATGTACTAGATTCCAATTTAGTGCCTCCAGCACGCATATCCTGTCTGACAAAACGGAGTTTTGGATTGGCAATCTGTATTCCATAAGCTTCTCAAAGCCGCGATGCAGGTAACCTGGGTCAGCACGAGCCGAAGTGACAACTTCCCCTGCGATCTTCAACTTGACGCCGAAGTTCCCTGACCCCGGGTGCGCTGGCCCAAAATAGAGGTCATATCCTCTATCTTCGGCAGCAGAATGCAACTCACTAATCGTAGTAGACGCGCTCACGTTCATTTTCCCTGTCATAGTACTTCCCACCCACATATTCCCTCCAGTCAAAGTCCTTCCTAAACGGAGGCAATCCCTGCCAATCCTCCAGGAAAAGTGGAGTCAAATTTTTGTTACCTTCAAACTTGACCCCAAAAAGTTCATGTATCTCCCTCTCATGGGCTTCGGCGCTTCCGTCCCATACCTCGGTTACGGAATCCATCACCGCATTCTGCCTGTCAATCTTGACTTTCAAAGTAATCAAAACCTTGTGTCGGTAAGACCATAGATGATAGGCAAGCTGATATGTGCCCTCATCGGGCCAGTCTATTGCTGATATGGCTGATAAATGCTCGAACCCCTGCTCCTTCAACCACTTGCAAAAATCCACAAAGCCCTCTGTTGGTGTATCCAGCCATATCCTACCCTTTCGCTGTACCTTGCATTCAAGGTTGAATTCCGAGGTTATCCTGTCCAGGATCTCCAGGTCCTCTTTTGCATCCATCCTAGTCCATTTCCTCCACATGCTGAAATATTTTGCCACATGCTTCGAATACTGCTTCAGGCCTTGGCGGGCAACCTGGAATATACATATTGACCGGTATATAGTCGCTCAATCTTTTGACAGTATTGTATGAATCCCAGTACATTCCTCCGGTCATGGTGCACGCCCCTAAGGCAATCACAACCCGAGGCGCAGCCATCTGCTCATATACACGCCTTGCCCTTTTTATCGATTTCAGTGTTTGATATCCAGCAATAAACAACACGTCTGCATGCCGCGGACTCCCGACAATTGTCATCCCGAACCTTTCCATATCCCACCGCGAGGCAACCACTGGAACCAGTTCTATGAACCCACACGAATTGAACCAGTTAAAAATCCATATAGCCTTTATAAGTCTCTTCAGTTTTGTCGATTCCTTGACTGCCAATCTAGCTCCCTTCCTAACTTTCCCGATGCCACTCTTGCTGTCTCCCAGGCAGAACCCTGAGCATATCATCCGGCGGGCCCTTCTCATCCCTTCTCCAGGGAT
>CAZLCQ010000039.1:0-7885 GCA_964557995.1 uncultured Dehalococcoidales bacterium | reverse complement strand
GATTTTCCCTACGCTCATCCGGAACGGAAGTGCTTCCACTGCTGGATTATCAACGTCACGCCGCCGGGTCCCAGCCAATGTGTACATAGTTGTATCTACTGCTATGCCAGAGAAGCTATTTACTCCAACTACTCCAGGGATACCCTGATTTATGACAATTTGCCCGAGCTGGTGGAGAGGGACCTTAAGAAGCTCACTTTGTGCCCACCGATTTCCCTGTCCAATATCTCCGATCCCTGCCAGGATATACCTGAATTGAAAAGAGAGGTCAAAAGACTGATACGGCTTCTTATGGACTACGGCGTCTCGTTTTTCATCACCACCAAGGGCGACCCGTCCTTTCTTTTGGAACTGCCGGGCTTTGCCGAGTACAAGCCTGAATGCGTAGCCATAACCATCGAAGGGACTCCTGAAGTGCTTGGGCTTCTGTCATCACGGGCGCCTTCCTTCGACGCCAGGGTAGCCGCTGCCGCCAAGCTATCTAGTATGGGTATAGATTTTGTCATTCGCCTCGACCCTGTTCTGATCCATCTATTTCAGGCCCTTTACGGCGACTCCTGGTTTGCGAGGATAGCCGGGTTGGTGGATGTCTTTGCCGGCATAGGGACGAAACATGTCATTACCAGCACCGGCAGGTTGTCCAAAAGGCGCTCTCCATTAGCCGGTCACGAGGCCACAAGTACGTGGGGGCGGATATACGAAGTCATTCACAGCCAGTCGCCACTAGCCGCTAAGAGGTTCGAGCAGGAGTACATCTACGAGGCACACTGGTCGGGTGGAGGCTACCGCCTGCGCAGGGATCTAAGGACCGGCTTCCATCGAAGAGTGAGGGAGTTGGTTGAAGCCAGGGGAATGACCTATGCCACCTGCCAGGAGCTTTCCGCTGAGGAAAGCGATTCTCAGAGTATCCCGCACTGTGAAGGGTTGGCACTGCCCTTTGTCCGGAAGCAGGCTGGCGGTAAATTCGAGCCTGTCAGGGGTTGCACTGCCAACTGTCATGTCTCTTGTCGAGGCTTATCCAGGCCACCCTGCGGGCAATCCGAACTGATAAGCTGCCAGCCGCTGCGTCTCAGGAAACTGAGCTTTGAACCGACGGTTCTGGGGCAAGATGCTTGATTTGTACGAGGCTCAATTAGTATAGTCTGGGCGGAATTGCAGAGGGAACGGGGGACCTGCTAACCTGCCCCCTGGATATTGGCCGCATGCTCGCCAACAGGAGATTGACAGTCGAGGGAGCGTGTTATACCATTAGTTCAAAGCCAAAATCTCCGGTAAGGCCGGATTGTTAAACAGATGCAAGACCACAGAATCGAGTGGCAAACGTCAGGTGGCGGCGGGCAGAAGTGGAACGCTCAAGCGACGTGCCCAACTTCAATGCAATCAAGATCAAGGAGGTGTCCCAATGCTAGCGTTGACTGACAGGATAAGGCAGACGGTTGAACAGGCAGCCAAGGTTATGGATGAATACAAGCAGCGGCTCAGCGAAGTTCTTGTGGAGGAGGTGGAGAAGATCAGGCAAGAGGCCGAGCAGGAAGCAGCCGGTGTTGTTAACACAGCCCGCGAGACAGCGCAGCAAATCATAAACCAGGCGAGGCTGGAAGCAGAGGAGCAAGCAGCGGCGTATCAGAATGAAATGAAGATGAAGGCCGAGCGAGAGGCGGCGGCCTATGCGGTTTCGGCAGGGGAAGAAGTTGACCGGCGGGCAGCACAACTGTTAGAGCAATCCGAACGGAAAGCTGAAGAACGAGCCACCGTCATTATCGAAGAGGCGAGAGAAAGAGCTGAGCTAATCACTGCGGAGGCTGAAGGCACAGCCAAAAGGCAGGCTGCGGAAGCGAAGCAGCGGGAAGTAGAACGCATAATCAGCAAGGCCAAAGAGGAGTCAGCCAGAATTATCGACAGGGCCGAGCAGACCGTTGAGGAAGAAAGGGACAGGATAGTGGCTGATGCCCAGAAAGAAGCAGACACCTTGATCCAGAAGGCCAACGAGGAGATTGAAGAAGCGTCAAGGACTATCGCCGGACTGAAGGAAAGCGCTGAACGTGAGATTAGCCAGGCAAAGCAGCAAGCCCAGCAGGAAGCTCAGCAGATCGTGAACCAGGCCAGAGAACTAGGCCAGAGGAATGGTGAAGAGAAGGCACAGGCAATCATCAATGCCGCTATTCAGAAAGCGCAAAGTATCATTGGCGAGGCCGTAGAGACCAGGAGTAGGAAGATGGAAAGGGAATCGGCTGAAGTCATAGCCGAGGCAAGAGCCAGAGCAGAACAGCAGGCCAACGAAATCATTACTGCTGCGAAGCAAAGCGCGAAGCAGATTATTTTCCAGGCATTCCAGCGGTCTTTGAGCAATTTGCTGGAGAAGGATCAGTCAACTCAGGAGGCTGCGGAGGGTGTGGAGGATGTGGAGGATGGCGAAAGACAGCACGTTACGACAGACTAAGCCACATAACGTATTTGCCTTTGGAGGCGAACTCTAACGATTTGTCAGCTCCACTACTGTGGCGCCATAGGCTCCTTCGCCATGCTCACCAAGGCGATACGATTTTACCAGAGGATGCTTGGCCAGTGACTCGTGTACGGCGTGGCGTAGTCTTCCCGTCCCTTTGCCATGCACAATCCGCACAGAGGGCAAGCCAGCCATAAAGGCGTCGTAGAGATATTGGTCAAGCCGGTCTAGGGCTTCTTCTACGCTAAGACGGCGCAGCAGTAATTCCGTGTCTACCGGTTTCACTTCGACCTGACAAACTCCAGGCGAAGGATTTCTTTGCTGGCTTTGGTAAGCTTAACTCGATCATCAATGCGCCAGCCTACTATCCAGATGATTTGTTGAGGGGAACAGACGATTGGGATACGGCCTCGCCAGGAACGCGGTATCTTGGCATCAACCATGAACTCATGGAGCTTCTTGGGCATATTCATCCCCAAGGGCTGAAATCTGTCTCCGGGGCGACGCCTACGGACACAGAGGTTCATTCCCGTTTTCTGCAAGTCGAAGTGAGCAACGAGATCGCTTTGATGAGTCTTCCCCTTTGTGCTCCTGGCGCCTCGTGATGGCAGAAAATCTACGTGCTCGCGAACTATGCTGGCCAGTACGTTCCATCCCGAGAAGGCTGTCTTACCGGGCACTTTGAGATGAAGTTCGTCTGGGAGCGGAGGGAAAGGACAGGGCGGAAACTGAGATTGCTTGGCTGTGCTCGCGATGACGAGCTCACTATATCCTCCCTGACAGATAAGGTCACGGGGGAGAACGCTTATCTTGCCAGCTGACTTATTCAGCAGGCTCCTGGCCGCTTCAATATGAGTCGCTTCGATGTCTCGAAGGTCCCCAACTAACCTGGTCACCGCCATTCTCAATAAGTGCCTCTGCAGGGCTATCGGCAAGCCAGCCAGTTGTTTCTTGTCCAGGTAGATGGCCTTGTCTTCTTGCCTGGCTACTTCATCCCACAATCCGGAAGCTTGCTGTTCAATGAAGGCATTATCTCCTTTGGCGATATCAGCCAACCGGAGCAGGGTCTGGTCGATGCTCGGGTTATATTGCTTGAGCAGGGGCAACAAGTGCAAGCGAAGGCGATTTCGGAAGAACGAAGGCAATAGGTTGGAGGAATCGGCACGCGCGTCAAGCTGGTGTCTCTGGCAATAGTCTGCTGTTTCCTGTCTGGTAGTGTCCAGAAGAGGTCTGATTACTAATAGACTAGTTCGTTGCGCCTTCGCTACGCTTGAGGCTTGGGCCGGCAATGCCTTACCCCGACTATCATGAACCAGAGGCGAGCAGTGGGCCAAACCGCACAACCCGGCAATGCCTGTTCCCCGTATTATGTGCATCAAAATGGTCTCTACCTGGTCATTCCTGGTATGACCTATGACAATTCGGCGGGCTCCGACTTTTCTGGCTACCTTGGCAAAGAAGGCATAGCGCAGTTCCCGGGCAGCTTCTTCAAGAGAGCATTTTCTTTCGGTTCTGTAGGCAGCTACGTCCTGCCTATCAATAGTGATGGGAATGTCCAGTGAGTCAGCCAGATCGGACACGAATTCAGCATCAGCTTCGGATTCGATGCCCCGAATTTGATGGTTGAGATGAGCTGCGTGAAGTCTTATCCCCAGCCTCTTTCGCCATTTTGCCAGGACGTGCAGCAAGCATACTGAGTCGGCACCACCTGAGACCCCGACAACCACTGTCTCCTTACTTGGAATCAAGCTATACCGTTGGATGAGGTCTATGACTCTCGACTCTGGGTCAACTTTGTTCACAGGTGTCTGTTCACCTCGCTCCTCGAAGCTAACACTAGTAGGAGGTGTTGTTAAATGCCACCAAGCGGGCTCCATAATCCCGGAACTCGAGAATGCTTACTCCGCCAAGGTCCAGTTTGAATTTGATGAAGTGGTCCAGAGGCAAATCCAAAGCCTTGAGAATGATGGCTAAGGTAACAAAGTAATGGCTGACTACTACCGCGGTAGCGTCTCTGTTCAGGTCAGAACTGGTTTTGTGCCTTTCCAGCAGGCCCTCAATAACCTGCCAGACTCTCTGTTGCAGGTCAACAAGACTCTCTCCGTTGGGTAATTTCATTGCTTCTCCGTCCTGCCACCATTTCAGTAGAAACCGGCTAAATGTGGTACGTAAATTCGAGATAGATATGCCTTCCAGATCACCAACTTTGAGCTCTTTAAGCCCTTGATCAATCTCTACGGACAGTTGGTGCTGGCTGGCTATGACTTCGGCTGTAGCTATAGCTCGCTGCAAAGGACTGGAGACTATAGCGGTAATAGGCTCATCTTTGAGGAAAGCCGCCAGCCTCCTGGCTTGCCCCAATCCGGTATCATTCAGTTCGATATCGCTATCGCCTCCCTGAATAAGCCCGTCCTTATTCCAGTGAGTTTCGCCATGCCTGACTAAAATAAGCTTCAAAAAGGCCTCCTTATTAGATTACCTCGCTTTGCTGGGAGCGGGAAATGTAATTGTGGGCTAGTTTTGTCCTCTCATTATAGGTGGGATGGTCATAAAATAGAAGTCTTGTCCACCGACCGGGTTCGGCCTCGGCCAGATTCTGGTCAGTGAGCTTGGTCATCAAAGTAACAAAGGCTTGAGGCTTATTCGTGAGCGTCAAAGCAGTTTTGTCTGCCGCTCCTTCCAGACGGCGGCTGTACAAATGAAGTGCAGGCTGTGACAACAGAACGAGCATGGCCAGAATGAGAATCAGCCAGGCAAGGCCAGCAATATCACTTATTCCCTGGAGGGAGAACAATACCACCCCGGCTCTCAGTGCCAGGCTGGCCACATAGAACGCCAACAGAAAAGTAGCTGCCTGAATTCCTATGAGCTTGGGAATGTCATGGTGGAGATGATGTCCGAGTTCATGACCCAGAGTTACCCCTATCTCATCCCATGAATACCCTTGGAGTAAGGTATCCGTGAGGATAATGCGTCTGGTCTTGCCCCACCCGGTCAGCATGGCGTTAGCCGTAGTGGCTTTGCTGCTCAAGTCCATGATAAGGCACTCTTTGATCTTAACTCCAGCCTTCCTGGCTAAATCCACCAGTCTTTGTTTGGGCTCTCCTTCGTCCAGGGGCTTCAATTTATAGAACAAAGGTATGAGAAACGTTGGGGTCAGCCAGGTGAGGATCAAGCTGCCTAAGAACATAATCGCGGCAGCTGCTAACCACCACAGAGCGGGCACATTCCCTATGAACCAGTAAACGATTATGACCAGAGCTAAGCCCAGTGACAATTGCAGGCCCATACCTTTAGCCCTGTCCCGTAGCCAGCTTGCCAGGTTTTGTTTTGATAAGCCGAACCGATGGGACAAGACAAAACCGTAGTAATAGCTTAATGGTGCCACTATGACTTCGTAGCCTACTGCTAGTGCTAGGAGATACAGAGCGGCTGACCATGGGAACGGTAAAGCGAGAAGGTTGGCCAGCGCGGTCGAGGCAGGAGTGAAAAGAAGGGCTAGTAGCAGAACCAGCCCTATTCCGAGCTTGACAAAAGAGCCACGGCGCACAAGCTTACTGTATTCTCGGGCTTTCTGCTGGCGCGCCGCGTCAGGGGCAATCTTCGTTAACTTCTCAAGATCTTCCCCCAAAATCGCACCATGTCGAGCTGGAACGGACTCAGGTTCTCCTCTGATCTACGACGCAGCAACGCTCTCTACCCTGGTCACCATGACCTTCTCTATCTTTATTCCCCGCATTTCAGTGACGACAAACTTCAGGTTCTGGTACTTGAAATGCTCTCCCTGCTTCGGTATCCGGCCGAGATGGCTGAGAATGAAGCCAGCCACAGTCTCGTAGTCACCACTGGGCAAATTCAGCTTTAGTTCCTCGTTGGCTTCCTCAACCCTGAATCCTCCATCCAATTGGAAGGTACTGTCGCCAGTCACAACGAAGTCCTTTTCTTGGTCCGTCAGCTCGTCCTGGATGTCGCCGACAATCTCCTCAGTCAGCTGCCCGAGGGTCACCATTCCGGCAATTCCGCCAAACTCGTCCACAACGATTGCCGCGTGATGGCCGCCAGCCCGCATCTCGGCCAGAAGCTCTCCCATGTGTTTACCTTCAGGCACGAAGAAGGCGGGACGCACCAAATCATCGATGACGTTGTCTCTGGTCTCTGATCCGTCAGTCAGTTTCAGTAGGACATCCTTGGCGTGCAAAATGCCCACCACATTATCGGTATTGTCCTCATAAACGGGGAAACGGCTGTATGGTCCCTGGGTATAGAGATTCAAGAAATCACCTAGCTTCGTCCCTTGCTCCACCCAGGCAATTTCTGTTCTGGGGATCATTATCTTGCTCACGGGGCGGTCGGTGAATTCAAGCACCTGGTGCAGTATCTTTGCCTCCTCTTCCTCCACCACGCCCTCGCTTTTTCCGACACTTATTGCCGACCATATCTCGCCCTCGCTTATCAGTCTCTTATCTTCGTCGGATACAGTCACTATCTTGGTAAGGCTTAATCCGATTCGCTCCAGCGCCAGGATGAAGGGGTAAAAACACAACTCTATTACTCTTAGAGGCTTAGCATAGATCATGGATAGCCGCTGGGAGTGATGCACAGCAATAGTCTTGGGGGCAACTTCTCCGAAGACTAGAACCAGCACTGTCACCCCCACGGTAGCTATGACGGGTCCCCATGGTAAGCCAAAAACTGACACCGATATGATGGTGCCCAGCGTGGCGGCAGCGATATTGACCAGATTATTGCCCAGGAGGACGGTAGCCAGAAATCTCTCGGGCTTTTCGGCAAGTTTGGCGAGCCTTTCCGCCCCTTTGACACCGCTTTCCACCAGATATCTTATGCGCAGCCTGGGCAGCGAGATGAAAGCTGCTTCAGCACTGGAAAAGAAGGCTGAAAGGGCTAGGAAAACTAGAAAGGCTAATAGAAGCCAACTATCGGCGGCATCCAACTATTACCACCCCCTGAATCCCCTCCCTAACCAAATTGACCATCTCGTTATCATCAACTTCGGTGATAATCCACACCTTGCAGAGGTATGATAGCATTGGCCAGTGAACCTGTCAAAAACCACACGACAGAGACCGATTACTATTAGGGCGCGGTATCGGGATGACCAGAGAAAGCAAGGCCCAGTAGCTGGCAACAATCATCACGCCCCGGCAAAGCCAAGCATTGTGTCGAGTACCCGCTTGCTGACATCTCTACGCGCAAACCTATGGCTGCTCCGAGAGGGGTCATTCTCCAGACACAGCATGTTACCAGAAGGGCTTAGGTAACAGGGTGAGAGTTTCGCGGGAAAGCTATCACACCCTCAAATCCCGTCGGTCTCTATCTAGACAAGAGAAGATCCGTCAGTTATGCCTTAGCTTTCTCGATCTGAGATATCTCAACAGTGGCAGGAGCCAGATATGCAGGATTAACAGGATTATGAAGGGG